>JASEIM010000005.1 GCA_030017655.1 Methanobacterium sp.
AATCAAATGTCTATATAATAAAAGTGTAAAAATTTAAAATTTTAGGAGTTGTTAAATTGAAATCTGCTGTAATGTATTATTCAAGAACTGGGAAGACGAAAATAGCTGCAAATGCGCTTGCAAATAAAATATCAGGAGATTTAATTGAAATTAAAGATCTTAAAAATAGGATGGGAATACTAAATTTTATGAGGGCTGCATTTGATGCAAGAGGTTCAAAAATCACCAATATAGAACCCAGCAATGTTGATACTACAAATTATGACATACTATGCTTTGGAACCCCTGTTTGGGGCAGTAGACCGACACCTGCATTCAACACAATGATACAAAACTTTAAAATTGCTGGAAAAAATATCATTCTCTTCGTAACCTTAGGCGGAGCAAATTATGAGGATGTACTTAATCTAATGAGCAAAATGACTAAAGAAAAAGGTGGAAATGTAATTAAAACTTTTGCAATCACCAATAGCGGTAAAAAAAGTGATTTAGAAATAGAAAATGAAATAAATGGAATGGAAATCCCATTATAAATATTTTAAACCAAACTAAATAATTTCTAAAGGAATCACTTCAATCTCAGATCCTTCTTCAACTATTTCTACATTTTTAGGCACTTCAAAATAACCATCAGCTTCTGCAACTGCCGTTATTGCCCCCGAATCTTTTAATATGGGGTATGCAATATTATTTTCTATTTTTACAAAAGCATATTGGTGCCTTCCCCTTGAAGAATGAAATCTTCTTGAAATCTTAAGTTTTAATGGATCAGATTTTATATCATCAGGCATAGATGCCATCTTTCGTAAAAATGAAGAAACAAAAACATGGAATACCATTAATGCAGCTACAGGATATCCTGGAAGGCCAAAAATAGTTTTCCCATTTACTACACCAACTATAGTGGGTTTACCTGGTTTTACCGCAATTCCGTGTACAAAAACTTCTCCAATATCATCCAGTACGGCCCTCAGAACATCCCCTGTACCTGCAGAAGTCCCACCAGAAGTTATTATAACATCAGCATCCAAATGTTCTTCTATTTTACATTTAAGATCTTCATAATTATCTTTTGCAATGTCCGAATATACTGGCGTGCATCCACAGGTTTTCACAGCATTTGAAATGGTTAAAGAGTTTATATCATATATTTTACCGTATTTTAGTTCGTTTCCTGGTTTAACTATCTCATCTCCCGTTGATATCACTGCAATCTTAGGTTTTTTAAATACCGGCACATTTGTAATACCTATTGCACCCAATACACCTATTTTATCATGTGTAAGTAGTGTTCCTGCTTTTAAGAGGATTTTATCTCTGGAAATATCAGAACCCTTTGGAGCAATATACTGATTATGGGCTGCGCTCTTATAAATATAAATATTTCCATCCTTATTTTCTGTAAATTCAACCATTACTATTCCATTTGCACCTTCTGGAACTGGAGCTCCTGTACTGATTTCAATACATGTTCCTTTTTCAACTTTTCTGGAAGCTGATCCCCCAGCCCTAACCGTTTCTATAAGTTTCAATACCGCAGGATTATCTTCAGATGCACCAAATGTATCCTCCACTTTTACAGCATATCCATCCATTGATGCTCTATTAAAAGGCGGAAGGTCAATTGCTGCATGCATATCTTCAGCAAGAACTCTCCTGTAGGCCTTTTCTAATTTTATTTTCTCAATTTCTTTTTTAATCTTGATATTATTAATTATTTCATTGACTTCATCAGAATCCATTATTTTTAAAAATTCTTTTCCCATTTAAATCACATTTAAATCTTCTAAATTATTTAAATACTGTTTTAAACATTTATTTATAAAGAAATATGATATGACGATTTATTAAGCATGCTAACAAAAATATGTTTTAAGTTTAAAATATTTTTTTATTTAATTTATTTTAAATTGTTAAAAATATAATTTCTGTATATGTGAAAAAATAAGGTATTATTGAGCTGCAGTTTTTTATTTTTATCATTTAGATGCTAAGAATACAAACCCTATCAAACACAAAAGTTAGACATATGCTAATATAAAAATTAAAATCCCTCAAAAGATTCCTTATTTGCTTTTATACATGGATTATTACTGATAATAAATAAAAAACTTCTTTTAATGGGGAATTCAATTTATAATGGAATTAAACCAATTTTAATTTAGTGATCATTCTTCATTTTTGCAAAAGTATTATAACTGATTAAGAATATATATCCCAATACTTGAAAAAAGTAATTTAGTTTATTAAAAAGGTTTCATTTACTGAAAAACAGCGTAATATATTTGACACTTTTTCAATATTAATACATTTATATAAGTTGTTTATCTTAGTTACTGCGATCTTTTAAACTAAATACTATAAAATAGAAGATATTTATAACTTTCTAAAACATAATGGAGGAGAGTATTTGAGAAGAGGACAAGGTAAACAAGGACAAGGGACTCAAGAAATGAGGAGAGTTAGATCTCCACGAAAAGGGGAAATAGCTGGTGTTGTTGAGCAAATATTAGGGCATGGAAAACTAAAAGTAAGATGCGATGATGGTAAAATCAGACTTGCCAGAATCCCTGGAAAAATGAAAAAAAGGATCTGGATCCGTGAAGGGGATGTAGTTCTTGTAAAACCATGGGATTTCCAGAGTGATGAAAAAGCTGACGTTATCTGGAGATATACAAGAACAGAGGCAAACTGGCTTGAACGTAGAGGTTATTTAAACCTATAATCATTTAAATTTTAAAATTCTTAAATGATTATTAAATTTTAATAATTTTAATCGTTTTGATAATGTTTTAATTTTAAGGATAAGCCAAGAAATTAGTGTGAGTTAATTATGGGCTCTAAAATATCAAAAGCAGATGACATTTTAAGAAAAATGCTATCTGAAAAGAGAATTAAAAGCGTTGAAGATAAAAGGGTTGGTAGTGAGGTATTTGATAGCATAACCTTGAAAACACTGTATAAACTGGCAAATACTGGTTATATTCACCGCTTAAATGGTGCAATAAGCACTGGAAAAGAGGCAAATGTGTTTAAAGGCTTGGACGAAGATGATAACTTTGTAGCAGTTAAAATATACAGAGTTACAACTTCTGATTTTAAGAAAATGCAGAACTATATACAAGGGGATCCCAGATTCAATGTTCGAACTGGTAATAAACGCCAGCTTGTAAATGCATGGGTTACAAAAGAATTTAGAAATCTTCAAAGAGCCTATGAAGCCGGAGTAAATGTCCCAAAGCCCCTTATTGCAAAAAATAATGTACTTGTAATGGAATTTATTGGAGATGAAGAAGGAGATGCAGCGCTTCCCATGAGGCATTCCGAAATTCAAGACCCTGAAGAACTTCTAAATAAAGTAATTAACAATATGAAACTTTTATATCAAGAAGCAGGGCTTGTACATGGTGATCTTTCAAGTTACAACATTCTAATTCAAGATGGAGATCCTGTAATTATCGACATTTCACAAGGTATGACTCGTGATCATCCAATCTCTAACGAGCTCTTAAATAGAGATATAGATAACATCGTAAAAGATTTTAAGAAATTAAAGATCAATATATCTAATGAAGAAATAAAAAGCGCGATTAAGGATTTATAAGGATAGAAAAGTATATTACATCGCATATTGAAATATTATTTAAGTTGAAGAAAATATTGTCAAATTTCATTTGACCTTGAAGGAAACCTAGGTTTCCTGAACTGCAAATCTTTCGATTTGCATGCGCAAACACTTCGTGTTTGCATGCTTCGTATTTTCTGAATTACATATTAAATTTTGAGGTGAAAAAGTGCCTAACACTGAATATCTTAAGATTCCAAAGGAAAGAATTGGAGTCCTAATTGGAAAAGACGGCGTTACGAAAGAACATGTTGAAAATATGACACAGACTGAGCTGGATATTGAAAGTGAAACTGGCAGCATCACCATTGTTCCAACTGAAGACATGGAAGATCCACTTGGTGTATGGAAAACCAGATATATTGTGAAAGCAATAGGTAGAGGTTTTAGCCCAGAAACAGCTCTAAAACTAATTAATGATGACTTTATTTTAGAAATAATCAACTTACCGGATTTTGTTGGGAAATCAAAAAAAGCAATTTTAAGACAAAAGGGTAGGATAATTGGTAGAGAAGGCAGAACTAAGGAAATAATTAAAGAAATGACCAATGTTGATGTGTCTGTGTATGGTAAGACTGTAGCACTTATTGGAGATATGGAAAGGATACAGATTGCAAAAGAAGCTGTTGAAATGATTTTAGATGGTGTAAGGCATAAAACTGTCTATTCATTTTTAGAAAGAAAAAAACAGGAACTTAAAAGGAAGGAATTTGAAAATATTGTAATTAAAGATTAAAATTACGCTTAAAAAAATTATGGAATAAAGGAGGCTAACTTTGGAAAGAGAAAAATCTTTGGAAAAAGAAATGTCTATTGAAACCGTAGTATCTGCAGAAAGAGAGGCATCTGAACTTTTTGAAGAGTTTAAAGAGCTTACAGCATCTGAATTTTTCAGAAGAAACAAACAGATGCTTGGTTTTTCTGGTAAAATAAGATCATTAACAATAGTATTCCACGAATTGATTACAAACAGTCTTGATGCTGCTGAAGAAGCAGGGATTCTACCAGAAATAACAATAGACCTTAAAAGAGTTAACAAGGATCATTATATTTTATATCTTAAGGACAATGGACCTGGTATCCCTGAAAATTTTGTAACTAAGGTATTCTGTACCATGTTTGCTGGTTCTAAGTTTAGAAGTATTCAATCAAGAGGACAGCAAGGATTAGGTTGTAGTGGATGTGTTTTATTATCACAAATGACAACCGGAATGCCTGTAAAAATCACCTCAGGGTATAAAGAAGGAGATAAGATTAAAGGAGTTGAAATGACATTCAAAATGGATGTAAAGACTAATCAAGGGCTTATCTTAGATAAAAAAGAAATTGATCTTGAGGAAACTGGCGTAAGCATGGAACTTCACTTCAAAGAAGTTTCCTATTCTTTAAGTGAACAGGGAGCATTTGAATACATAAGAAGGACTATGATTGCAAATCCACACGCTAAAATTATATTCAGAGATCCAACAGGTCATAAATTCATATTTGATAGGGCAACAGATGAAATCCCCCCAATGCCTAAAGAAGTGCTTCCTCACCCAAAAGGAGTAACAGCAGATGATTTAATCTTTATGGCAAAGCATACAGATAAAAGAAGATTTAGAAGCTTACTAACCAGTTCCCTTTCAAGAATGTCAAATAAAAGAATTGATGAAATTGAAAAAATAACTGGAATTGACTTTAACAAGCGCCCTAAAGACATGAAATGGGAAGAAGCAGAACAAATCGTGGAATTATTCCAGAAAATGGATTTTATGGCACCTCCCACAGCAGGATTAATCCCAATCGGTGAAGAACAGATCGAAAAAGGTATGAGAGAAATATTAGAACCTGAATATGTAAAAACAATCACCAGAAAACCTAAAACATATAAAGGAGGAGTATCCTTTATTATTGAGGCAGGAATTGCCTACGGTGGAAAATCAGGAAGAGTTGTTGGAGAGCAGAAAAAAGCAGAAATAATGCGTTTTGCAAACAGAGTTCCCCTAACTTTCGATCAGGGAAGCTGTGGTATAACAGAAGCTCTTAAAAGCATAGATTGGAAACGTTATGGGATAAGAGACCTTGAAAATGCCCCAATAACTGTATTTGCAAATATCATATCCACCCATGTTCCTTACATGTCTACAGGAAAGCAGAGTGTTGCTCCTGAAGAAGAAATTATGCAGGAAGTAAGGCAAGCCACAATGAAAATTGCAAGAAGCTTGCAGAAGTATCTGAATGCAAAAAGAGCCGCTAAAGAAGAAGCCATGCGTTCAAAAATATTTGAAACTTATGTGCCAGTAATATTAAGAGAAGCAGCAATGCTTGCTGAGAAAGATGTTCCTGAATATGATGACGTATTAGCAAAAGTAACAAGGAAACCAAAGATACTGGAGGATATTCATGCTAAATAGAAGAGATGTCGCAATAAACAAGCTCAAGGGATTAGGAGCACAAATTATAGAAGACGTTAATAATGCTAACGTTCCTTCAATCAAAGTGCCTTCCAGAGGTACTTCTAATTTGGTTTATGATGAAGCCAAGAGATACTATGTTTTAGGAGATAGATACGGTAAAAGATCACTTGGTAATGTTAAACAAATTAAAAAGATAGCTCAAATGGTCTATACAGCCAATTTCTGTAAAGATCTTATAAGAACAAATAAAACAGCGACTTTGAGGGAGCTTTATTATATTTCAGAAAGCTGGGATGTTGATTTTGGAGATCAGCAGGAATCAAACATTGTTGGTGAAGACCTTGAAGTTACACTGGGAATGTCAAGAGAAGACCTTGGATTAATGCCAGAAGAAGATGGAGCTTCAGTTTATGGTAATATCGTTCTTAAAGAGGATGATGTTGAAATTAATGCCCTAAAATCAGGTAAATCAGGTTACACAATATCTCCAACCATTGACGATACTGAATTTGTAGATCACGACGTGCAAAGAGTAATTGCAGTAGAAACAATGGGGATGTTCCACAGATTAGTTCAAGAGAAGGCTTATGATAAATTCGATACCCTTATTGTTGGACTTAAAGGCCAGGCAGCAAGAGCAACAAGAAGATTCTTAAAACGTGTTAACACCGAGCTCAATTTACCTGTTTACATCTGTAACGACGGAGATCCATGGGGATTCCACATCGCCATGGTTATAATATCTGGAAGTGCAAAGCTTGCTCACGTTAATCACGACTTAGCAACGCCTGATGCTAAGTTTTTAGGAGTAACAGCAAGTGATATAATTAATTATGACCTTCCAACTGATCCATTGAAGGATATTGATGTTTTAAGACTTAAAGAACTGCTTAAAGATCCTCGTTATAGGGATGAATACTGGAAAACTGAAATTAAGAAAATGCTTAAAATCGGTAAAAAAGCAGAACAGCAGTCATTTTCTAAATATGGTCTTGAATATGTAGTTGATACATATTTACCAGAGAAACTGGATGCTATGTAAAAGGAAATTTTCAATTTCCTACTTTTTTATTTTTTAAACCCATTAAATCAAATATTTTAACTACTATTTTTATTTATATATCTAATATACAAATTACATTAGTATATTGCCTATCTTTTACAATAAATCCATAAAACACATCCCATGCTATTTTAATTATTTAATTTAAATAAATTAAATCTAATAGCGCATTTAAGGACTATTTAATTATATATAAAGGATAAAAACCATTATTTTTCCATTTAAAGCATTAAAAAAATCAAAAGTAATATATAATGCAAGGAATATATTAACTATATAACTGGTGTTTTTATGTTAAGAATAGTGATTGAAGAAATTACATCCCATATTAAATCTCTGGATATTGATGATGAAGCCGTTAAACTCATGGAAAGTTACTTAATTAATGCTCCAAAGATATTTATATGCGGTTATGGAGAATCAGAACTTGTTGGAAAGTCTTTTGCTTCAAGATTAAGTGAAATCCGTCGGAATGTCTATGTAGTAAGCGAAACAGTTGTACCTGGAATTGAGAAGACACATGTTCTTTTAGCAATATCTGGATCTGGAGAAACTGAACCAACCTTGACCATTACAAAAAAGGCACATGAGCTTGGTGCCGATATTATATCCATAACTTCTTTTTCTGATTCGCCGCTTGCCCAAATCTCAGACCTTGTAATTGTAATACCTGGTAGAATAAAAGCAAAAACCAAGAATTATATCGAAAGGAGAGTATCCGGAGAATATGAACCATTAACACCCTTTGGAACCCTATTTGAGATATCAACAAGAGTATTTTTAGAAGGTATTATTACAGAACTTGCAGAGAAATGAAATTAAAATAATATTCATTAGAAAGCATCAAAATAAAAATATTATCAAAAATAAAAGGCTTAAGCCTCGGAAATTTATATTAAAATGCATTCCAGTATTAATAGCTTTTCCATATTTCAACAATCTGCTTAAAATGGCATTGATGGAAATAACTTTATTTATATAGCGATAAAATTTATATTATAATTAAAAGTTAAAGATTAATATTTGAATAGGAGTTGATCTTTTGAAATCTGTTGGTATAAATGGTTACGGAACAATTGGTAAAAGAGTTGCAGACGCTGTTTCTGCGCAGGATGATATGAAAATTGTGGGAGTTACCAAGCGGAGTCCTGACTTTGAAGCCCGAATGGCTGTCGAAAAAGGTTATGATCTTTATATAAGTGTCCCTGAAAGAGAAAGCGCCTTTGAAGAAGCAGGGATCAAAGTAACAGGAACTGCAGACGAATTATTCGAAAAGTTGGATATTGTTGTTGACTGTACGCCTGAAGGTATCGGTGCAAAAAATAAGGAAAATATTTACGAAAAAATAGGATTAAAAGCAATTTTTGAAGGTGGAGAAAAACACGATGCAATAGGGCTTTCATTTAATTCATTCTCAAACTATAAAGATGTTATAGGTAAAGATTATGCCAGAGTTGTGTCATGTAATACAACAGGACTTTGTAGGACTCTTAAACCAATAGATGACCTCTGCGGAATTAAAAAAGTAAGGGCAGTGATGGTAAGAAGAGGTGCCGACCCAAGGCAGGTTAAAAAAGGCCCAATAAATGCTGTTGTTCCTAATCCCCCAACAGTACCTTCACACCATGGACCTGATGTTAAAACAGTTATGTATGGCCTTGATATAACCACGATAGCTTTATTAGTACCTACAACATTAATGCACCAGCACAATTTGATGGTTGAACTTGAATCTAAAGTTAGTGTTGATGATATTAAAGAAACTCTAAATAACACCTCCAGAGTCCTTATACTTAAAGCAAGTGAAGGTCTTGGTTCAACCGCCGAATTTATGGAATATGCAAAAGAATTAGGACGTTCAAGAAACGATCTATTTGAAATTGGGGTATGGGAAGAGTCATTAAATATTGTAGATGGAGAACTCTATTATATGCAGGCAATTCACCAGGAATCTGATGTTGTACCAGAAAATGTGGATGCAATAAGAGCCATGCTTGAAATGGAAGATGATCCTCAAAAATCCATTGAAAAAACAAACAAATCCATGGGTATTCTTTAATTAAAGAATCCCATCAATTTTCTATTTATAAATAAATTTTAAGATATTGATTGATAATAGAATTATCTGCTCTTTTTTAATAGATTTTATTAGATGGAATTAACATATATTCAAAGAATTAATGTGGAATTATTGGATATATCTTGAATATTTCAATGATTTACAGTGATTTTAATGATAAAAGAACTTATTATTTCAATGCGGCCAAGGCAATGGTATAAAAATCTGGTTATATTTGTTGGAATTGTTTTCTCATTTAATCTTTTAAATTTAAATCTATGGATTGGCGCAATTGGTGCATTTGCAGTTTTTTGCGCACTTTCTGGCAGCATATATATATTGAATGATATTATCGATATTGAAAAGGATAAAAACCATCCACAAAAGAGGATGAGGCCCATTGCATCAGAAAGATTAAATCCAAATTACGCTTTAGTATTTGCAGCGATATTTATCATTCTGGCTTTATTTGTTGCTTATTTAATTAATATATTGTTCTTTATTTCAGCATTAACATTCTTCCTGTTAATATTGATTTATTCGCTGTTCTTAAAACATTTTATTATAGTGGATATAATGATTATTTCCACTGGTTTTGTAATAAGGGCAATTGCAGGATGTCTTGCAATTGATGTGCTGGTTTCTCCATGGCTTATAATATGTGCGTTCCTGCTTGCGTTATTTTTAGCAATTGGAAAGCGCAGACATGAATTAATCATACTTGGAGGAAATGCAGAGAATCATAGAAAAATTCTGGATGGATATTCAACTGAAATGCTTGATCAGATGATCAATATAACTACAAGTGCTTTAATTATGTCATATTCCCTTTATACCTTTTTTACAGGTAAAATATTTATAATGCTTACAATTCCCTTTGCATTCTACGGCCTTTTTAGATATATATATCTTGTACATAAAGAAAATTTTGGTGGAGAGCCTGAAATGCTTTTTAAAGATAGAGGGATGTTATTTAGCATTATTTTATGGGTGCTCCTGGCTGTATTCGTACTTTACGGAAGTGTGATTTTCAAATTTTAGGAATAAATAAAGAGTTTTTAACTAATTTCCCATAATCTTAAAAGATGCAAATATTGGATTAATAAAAATACAGGAACTAAATTATGAAATATGATTTACACATTCATTCAAAGTATTCTCGTGATGGGATTCTTGATCCTAAAAAAATAGTAAAGATTGCAATTAAAAAAGGACTTGATGGAATTGCAATTACGGATCATGATACTATTAAAGGTGGTTTAAAGACAAAAGAATACGAGACTGAAGATTTTAAGATTTTAATTGGTTCAGAGGTATCCACTACAAGAGGAGAAATAACTGGACTCTTTTTATCTGAAGACATTAAATCAAAGGAATTTCATGATGTTAGCGATGAAATCAGAGATCAGGGAGGTTTAGTGATTGCTCCACATCCATTTGATAAATTAAGGAAATCAACATTTCGCATTAAAAATGAAGATGCTAAATACATAGATACAATCGAAGTATTTAATTCACGATGCATCCATCAAAAATATAATGAAAGAGCGGCATCATATGCGAAAAAACACAATTTATCCGCAGTTGGAGGTAGTGATGCCCATTTTCCATATGAAATAGGTAAAGCAGGAGTCATTTTAGAATCCTGTGATTTAAGGAATGCTATATTAAAGAACGATTTAAAAGTATTTGGAAAGAGATCCATTTTTTTAAACCATGGAATAACAAAGGTGCTTAAGTTATGGCGAAAAACAAGATCTGGCTGATAATTCTCTTTGCAGTTGCAGTTTACCTTATAATGTGCATATATGCCGACTGGGAAACATTAATATCAGCAATGAAAAATTTTAAATTAATATTTATTCCCTTAATGATAATTTTAACCACCATTGCTTATTTCATCAGATTTTATAAGTGGAATTTTTTCCTTAAGACTGCAGGGGTCAAATTAAACATGAAAGATAACTTATTTGTATTCTTCAGCGGTCTTGGAATGATTATAACCCCTGCAAAAGTGGGGGAAATCTGGAAAGGATGGCTTATTAAGGATATAAATGGCGAAAGCTTAGGTAAAACTGTCCCCGTGGTGATAATTGACCGTTTTACAGACTTAATAGGCCTAATAATCCTATCTTTACTTGGAATTCTTTATTATAAAGAAGGGATATCCATTCTAATAATTTTGATTATAATATTTGCCGGATTTTTTATGGCAGTTAAATCTAAATGGATTTCAAATAAAATAATTTCAATACTCGAAAAAAGAGCAGGAAAATATTCTGGAGATATTAAAACAATGCATAGAACATTTGAAAAAACAATGGCACCTAAAGGACTTGTTTTCATGTCTTTCGTTAGCGCATTTGCATGGTTTTTTGAATGTCTTGCCCTCTATTATGTTATAATAGGATTTGGAGAATCTATTAATATTATTTTATCAACATTTGTATTCAGCTTTGCATCCTTAGCAGGAGCTGTAAGTATGATTCCGGGAGGTCTTGGTATTGCTGAAGGCACAATAACCGGTCTGCTTCAGTATTTTGGACTAAATTCGGCTGTATCAATTGGTACGGCCATAATAATAAGATTCGGTACGCTTTGGTACGGTGCAATTTTAGGATTCAGTGTATATCTAATTTTTAAAAAGAGAATTATTTTAGAAACAACTAAAATTGATAGAGAGGTGAACTGATGTCAAAAGTCGCAGCGATGAAAACATCACCTGAAACCGTAGTTAATGATTATTATACCCTGATGAATTTAGCAGAGTACAAAAAATCCTTGAAAAAGGAAGAGAAAACAATTTTAAAACTTAATCTTTCATGGACGCTCTATTATCCGGCATGTTCAACCCCCCCATGGCAATTAGAAGGTGTGTTAAATACCCTAAAAACTGATAATTACAAGAATATTGTGGCTGTGGAGAATCAAACAGTTGTTACACACCCATGGAAAGGAGCGTACTACAACAAATGGCTGCCACTCCTAAATAGCCATGAAGTAGACTTTAAACCTCTAACAGATGTTGAATGGATTTCTCATAAGCCCAAGTCTGAAATGCTTGCAATGAATGAAATATTCGGCGAAGTTTGGGTTCCAAAGATGTTTTATGATTCCAATGTGATTCATTTTCCTACAGTTAAAACACACGGCCATACAACAACCACAGGAGCTATGAAAAACGCTTTTGGTGGTTTAATTCCTAAATACAGGCACCATGCACATAAAAAGATACATGAAGTCCTGGTTGATCTGCTTTCTATTCAAAAAGAGATTCATAAAGGAATATTTGCAGTGATGGATGGCGGGGTTTGTGGAAATGGAGCAGGGCCACGGACAATGGAACCTTTTATTGGCAATATAATCCTTGCAAGTGAAGATCAGGTTGCAATTGATGCCATTGCAGCTAATATTATGGGATTTGACCCTTTGAAAATAGATTACATTAAAATGGCCCATGATAAAGGATTAGGAATAGGAGATGTTGACCAGATTGAAATAGAGGGCAATATTGAAGACATTAAAAGAATAAATTTCGGTTTTGAAACGAAAAGAAGTCCAATAATCAAATGGGATCAAAGGATCAGGAAAAAAACCATGAATATAGGGTGGCTTCACCAGCTGCTCTTCAATTCTCCCCTGTTTAAATCTTTCATCTTTGCATCTGAATTTTATCACGACAAACTCTGGTATCCAACATTGGGAAAGAAAAAGATAACTGAATTCAAAAAGACTTCCTGGGGCAAAATGTTCAATGCATATAATTATGGAGACTTTCCCGAGTATAAGGAAGTTAAAGACTGGGATCCATACTGAATTGTTTAAAACTCAATTAATAGGTTAAATTAATATATTAATGTACTAAAATAGCATAATTAGGATATAATTAAGTCAATTTTATCAATAAAAAAGTGAAATAATGCCTGAAAGAGTAGATATAGATGAATATTTGGATAAAGACAATCCAAAAATGAATAAAGTTGCCCTGAAGCTGCGTAATCTCATTTTAGAGATGTTTCCAGATATGAATGAAGTCATAAAATGGAAAAATCTTGTATATGAAAAGGAAGGATATGTATGCGCCATCCTTATTCACAAAGCTCATATTAATATCGAATTCTGGAGAGGTACCGAGTTTCAAGACCCTGAAAATCGTCTTGAAGGTACTGGAAAAAAATTAAGACATATTAAAATTAAATCTGAATCTGATATTGATGTTGAATACATTAAAAAGCTTATACAAGAATCTATTGAGCTAAACATTTTAAATTAAGTCTTAATTTCTAAGTAAGTTTGTGGTTGCTTGATAAAATTAGAGAAGAGATATCTTTAGATGATTTTTTTGGAAAAAAATCTGCTGGAAAACCCGTAAACGAAGTTGAGGTAAAATCTATTTTAAATAAAGCTAAAAAGCGTGATTCATGGTTTTTAGTAGATTACTCACTTAATCCTTATCTTGGATGCTCGTATAATTGTCTTTACTGCTACATTAGAGGAAGTCATTACGGGGGAGATACAACACACAAACTCGAAGTTAAATCAAATGCCGCAGAAATTTTGAAAAAACAGCTGAAAAGAAGGGCAAAAAATAAAGAATACGGGTTTATTGGCATTGCATCATCTACCGAGCCATATAACGAAGTTGAAAAAGAAATAAAATTAACGAGAAGCCTGCTTAAAATAATAGCACGATTTAGATTCCCAGTTAGTATTTTAACCAGATCCACATTAGTTTTAAGAGATATAGATATTTTAAAAAAGATTAACGAAAATGCTATTTTACCTCCTGACTTAAAACCCAAATTAAGAGGTGGAGCCATAATTTCATTTTCTTTCTCCACTCCAGATGAAAAACTGGCCAGAATATTTGAACCAAACGCCCCAACACCAAAAGAAAGATTAGAAACCATGAAAAAGTTTAAAGCCCTAGGTTTCAGGACAGGAGTATGTTTTATGCCTGTTTTACCATTTCTATCTGATTCTGAAAAACAGATAGAAAAAATGGTGGTGTTAGCCAAAAATTACGGTGCTGACTCCATTTTAACCGCTGGTTTAACCTTATTTGGGGATGGACCAACTGATTGTAAGACTGTTTACTATAAAACAGTCGAAAAATATTTTCCTGAACTTTTAGAAAAAACTAAAAAACTTTTTGGAGAAAAATTTTATCCAGATCCAAAATACCAGAGAGAACTCGCTGAAAAAGCAAATAGGTTATGCAAAAAATACCATATTAAAAATAGAATAGCTTAAAAAAACAGTGATAAAATGACATCAGACATACGATTTGGCCCTGCAGGAAGACCTATTGGATACAAAGGTAAAACAACAGAAGTTTGCGATTATATTAAAAAAATAGGGCTTGATGCCTTTGAATATCAAGCCACTTATGGCGTTAGAATATCAAAACAGTCCGGTTTGGAACTTAAAGATAATGCAGAAAAAAATGATATTCTAGTTTCCATTCATGCCCCTTATTATATAAATTTATGCTCCCAGAAGGACGATACTATTAAAAAGTCCATAGAACGGCTTGTTCAATCAGCAAAAGCAGCAGACTGGTTGAATGCTTACAGAATAGTTTTTCATATGGGTTTTTATACTAAATATTCTCCAGATGAGGCTATGAAAAAGTGTAAAGAAGCTATTGCAGAACTTTTAGAGAAAATAGAGAGTGATGGAATTAAGAATTATACATTTGCGCCTGAAACAACCGGCAAAAAATCACAGTTTGGTTCACTTGATGAAATTATTGATATATGTCAGACATTTGATAATTTTGCACCTACAGTGGACTTTGCGCATATGCATGCACGGTCTGGAGGAAGTATTAAAACTAAAGATGATTATGCAAAAATATTTGATAGAATAGAGGGCGAATTGGGCATTAAAACTCTTCATTCCCATTTTACAAAAATTGAATACAATGACGCTGGTGAGAGAAAACATCATGTGCTTGCAGATGAAAATTTCGGGCCTCCACTCACCCCTATATTAGAACTCGTTTCAGAAAATGGTTTTAATGTTACTTTTATCTGTGAAACACCATACTTAGATATAGATTCAAAGGAAATGAAGAAAGAATATCAAAAAATATTAAATGAGAAGTAATTTTTAAAATATCGTCGTATTTTTAACATTTTTTTCCTGATCGTGGGTTGGTTTGGGTTAGTTTTTTATGGTAGTTTTAGAAAAGAAGTATTATGGAAGAAAGCATTGAAAATCAAGAATTTAAATTAATTAATTGGAAATCTATTGTTATTGGAAGTATAATAACATTAATTGGATTTATTATATCTCTTGAAGGGTTTTTTTACCTTTAGATGGAAATTTAGAACTTTTCCCCTTATTATTGGGATTATATGCTTTAATACCCTTAATAGGAGGATTTAGCACTGCTTTTATTAATAAGTCAAATTATAGAGTGGGCATTATAAATGGAGCTTTAGCTACTCTAATAGGATTAATTATATTTCAATTATACGATTATTTAAGTTGGATTATCATAGATAAAGTACCGTACAACATATTTTATGTAATTGAAGACACAATTTGGCTTATTATCCCAATAGTATTATTAGGTATTTTTGGGGCTGTAATTGGAACAAGCATAAAAAAACTAAGAATTAACAATAGACAAATAAAAGCTTAAAAAAAATTCTTGGGATTTACAGTTTTTCTTATTTTACTTCTTTAAACCCCGTAATATGACGAACTAAAAAACAATCTAAATTTTATAATCAATTCTTGAAATATTTAATTTAAGGATATTCCTCTTTTTAAAGGGATTTATATCAATGCCAAAGTTTTTATCCATAATAGTATATATGATAACATGAAAATGTATAAAAATAAATTTAATTACCTACGATTTTTTAATTTAAATTTTATTTACATAATCAACGCTGGAAGGTGTATTAGTGAAATTTAACAATATGGCACCCGATTCATATATTATGGAGAAAAAAACATCGCAAAATAAAGGCGGACCTATAAAAGAGGCTAAAGTAGTTGCATTAGAGTCTATTGGTTATCCTTTCCTTTGCAATCTTGTTGAAAATCCTAAAATAGAGATATTTGATAAAGAACTTTTTGAACTTTACGCAAGGGAACAGTGGGAAGGATACACTGTTAATGAAGGTTCTTTTCTTTTTGATCAAAAATTACTGCCTGATTTCGCATTCAAAATTATAAAAGCCCATCCTAATAACTCCCAGATAACTGCAAATACTTCCATAGTCCTGATTGAAAATGAGGAAATTAAAAAATTCAATAAAATTGAGAGCAACCTTAAAATGGAAGATGTTGTTGGTCAGGAACGCGCAAAGACAAAATGTAAGATAATAATGAAATATTTACAGGAACCGGAGAAATTCAAAGAATGGGCACCCCGTAATGTTCTTTTCCATGGAAAACCAGGTACAGGGAAAACAATGCTTGCAAAATCCCTTACAAATGAACTTAAAGTTCCACTATTCCTTGTTAAAGCAACAAGGCTTATAGGAGAACATGTTGGTGATGGCGCAAGGCAAATACATGAACTTTTCGAAACAGCAGCACAATCTGCCCCTTCTGTAATATTTATAGATGAAATGGATGCAATAGGGCTGGACAGGAAATATCAATCACTTCGTGGGGATGTTTCAGAGGTTGTAAATGCCCTCCTTACTGAAATGGATGGAATAGACCAGAATTATGGAGTTGTGACAATAGGAGCAACAAATAACCCTTATTTACTTGATTTTGCTATAAGAAGCCGTTTTGAAGAGGAAATCGAGTTTGAAATCCCGGATAAAGGGCAAAGACAAATAATGCTTGAAAATTATATAAAAACCATGCCCATTAAAGTGGATGTGAACATTGAAAGATTGGCAAATGCAAGTAAAGGAATGTCTGGAAGGGATATTAAGGAGAGATTATTAAAAACAGCCCTCCATAAGGCAATTTCTGATGATATGGATACTGTAACCTGGGAGCATATGGAATATGCTTTGAAGTTACACAAAAACGAGAAAAACGAGCCAAAAAATATGTTTGCATGATTAATGGGATCTGAATGCTTAAAAAAAGTATTCTATTTAATTTTTTTAGTTCTATTATTTAATTTTGTATTCAAATTCTTTATATGATTCATTTTTTGGTTTATTTTTACATTTTAAGTTATTAAAATGTTAATAACTGAATTAATTTAATAGTATGTTGATTTTTGATATTATAAAAACATTTAAACACCATAAATTCCAACACTGCATAAGATATTAAATTAATCTAATTATCATAAGAATTAAAGAATGAAAATATATGAAATTATATATGATGCTGCTAAATATCCATTTTCTGGATTAAAACCCTTCTTTTTACTAGGATTGATGATTTTTATAAGTAGTTTTCTGTTTAGTCGATACAATGATTTTTTCGGTTATCTTGACGATATTTTTGGCCACTTTGCTTTAATACTGGTTATACTGCTGTTTTTTATAATAGTACTTGTTTTTACAATTCTGGAAGCTGGTTATACCTTTAAAGTCATTGAAAAAAGCGTGCAGAGAATTGAAAAACCTCCAGAATTCAATGAATTTATCCATATGTTTAAACATGGGCTGAATGAAATAATTATTGGATTTATTTACTTTTTAATACCTGCAGTTCTCTTTATTTCCATTTTAGATAGCGTTATTTCCGAGATAAATTTAGGAATGCCATCTCTTCATGATGATGTTATTATTTTGTTTTTAATTGTTGGACTTTTATTGGGATTTATTGCAGATATAATTTTTACAGTTGCTATTCCCCATATGGCTTTTAATGGAGGTTCTTTCAAAGATGCATTTAGTTTTTTTGAAATAACTAAAAAAATTAGGCAAATAGGTTTAAAGAGGTTGATGATTGGATATTTGTTTGTAATTGTAGGGGTGGGATATTGGAGGTCCTATATTAGAGGAAATAATAGGTTCCTTTAATATAATTGGTTTTACCATAGCACAACTTATAGTTGCACCCTATATTCTCATGTTTTCTGCAAGGTTTGGTGCATTAATCTACAGGAATTAATTTTTTTATTTTTGATAATGTATGATCAATCTATTTTTATTTAAATATATAAAGAACCAAGAATGGATTTAAAAATTAAAGCAATTTTAATAAAGCACTTTAAAATATAATATTAAACCAGCAGAAAATGACTTAATTAAAATAAATTTCATTAATAAATTAAAAAATGGATTAAAGGAGCAATTAAATGGATTATGAACTTATAATTGTAAGATACGGAGAAATTGGAGTTAAAAGCCCAAAAGTAAGGCGAAGATTTGAAAATAAATTGATAAGAAATATAGAAAGTAAACTAAAATGTGAAATAGAAATAAATCAGGGTAGAATATTTCTATATCCTGAAAATTTTGATGAAGCATTGGAAGTGTTAGGTAAAACAATAGGAATAGTATCATTTTCTCCTGCAGTATCCACAGAAACTGATTTTAGCAGTATAGAGCAAACAATTGATAAATATGTAGATAAATTAGTATCTGAAGGTTTATTTTCAGATAAAAATACATTTGCAGTAAGATGCCGAAGAGTAGGAACTCATGAATTCACAAGTCAGGAAATGGCAGGTTTCTGCGGCTCAGTAGTAATTAAAAATACCAATGCACCGGTTAATTTAAGTAATCCTGACTTTGAGCTTTTTGTAGAAGTTAGGGAAAATAAAACCTACATTTACCATGAAAAAATTTCCGGATTAGGCGGTCTTCCAGTAGGAACTCAGGGAAAAGTAATTGCACTTGTATCTGGAGGCATTGATTCGCCTGTTGCCGCGTTTTTAATGATGAAACGAGGCTGTGAAATTATAGTTCTCAATTTCAACAATTACCCTTATACTTCCAAATCCAATGAAAAAGTGCATAAAATTGTTGAGAAACTCGAAGAATATTCCCCTTCAAAACTCAAGTTTTTTGAAGCAAATTATGGAGAATATCTTAAAAACTGCATCGAAAAGGCAAATCCCCGGTTAACGTGTGTTTTATGTAAAAGCGGGATGTACAAAATCGCTGAAAAACTTGCAAAACAGGAAAATGCTCTTGCAATCATTGATGGAAGTAGTTTAGGACAGGTTGCATCCCAAACACTCCCTAATATCCTTGCAACAAGATATTCCACAAATATGCCCATATTAAGTCCTTTAA
Source organism: Methanobacterium sp. (assembly GCA_030017655.1). Taxonomy (NCBI): domain Archaea; kingdom Methanobacteriati; phylum Methanobacteriota; class Methanobacteria; order Methanobacteriales; family Methanobacteriaceae; genus Methanobacterium; species Methanobacterium sp. The sequence goes on from JASEIM010000005.1 coordinate 19,328, forward strand.
TTGGGCTTGATAAAAGTGAGATTGAAGAAATAGGAAAGAAAATAGGAACCTTTGACATTTCCATACTGCCAGCCGCTGGATGCAGCGCTGTTCCAAAATATCCAGAGACAAATGCAAAACTTGACAAATTTTTAGAAGTACTAGAAAAAATTAATTTTGATGAGGAGACGAAAAAAGTGTTTTCTTCTATTAGACTAAATGAATCAGGATAATTCATCACCAATTTAATTTTCTTTATAATTGAGACATTTTTTTGACAAAAGATATAAGTAACTTAATATATAACAATAGTTATAAAAACATCGCTTTTCAAATGAAATTTCAAAATGAATTATTATCAACTTAAATTTAAATTAAAAAATTAATAAAGGATATTTTAATATTAAACTATATTGGAGAGTTATTATGGTTGAATTGAAATTTTTAGCACGGTTTAGAGATATTACAAAGGAAAGATCTGTAAATATTGAATACACTGGAAATGTAGATAATTTAATTGATGTTCTTACTCAAAAATATGGAAATGAATTTAAAGATGCACTGTTTGATAAAGAAGGAAATTTAAGAGATTACATGAAAATACTTGTAAATGGCGAAGATTTAGATGCTATTGGAGGCTTAGAAGCAGAAGTGGGAAGTGGAGATGAAGTTGTATTTTTCCAGACTATTGCTGGGGGATAAAACGCAACACCTAAACAACTCTTTTTTACTTTCTAAAATCAAATTTTTTTAATTTCATTGTGAAACTGAAATTTGATAAAACTGGTTATAACAATTGTTATATGATAAAACTAGGAGGAATTTTTATTCGCATAGGTTACCTATCTACAATATACCACACTTCATTTATACTGAAAAACGAGCCTTTAAGAAATTTAAGTGATTATAATCTAGAATGGACCCTATTTTCCACAGGACCTGCAATGAAGGATGCATTTGTTTCAAATGATATCGATCTAGGATACATTGGCCTTCCCCCAATCATGATTGGGATTGAAAACGGTTTAAAAGTTAAATGCGTTGGAGGAGGGCATGTAGAAGGAACAGTTATGGTTGCTTCTAACTCATATAAAACCTTCGATGAACTAGGAAATATCAAAGAAGTATTAAGGCAATTTGAAGGTAAATCTATTGGAGCTCCATCAAAAGGATGTATTCATGATGTGATCATACGTGAATTTACTAAAGACCTTGATATTGAAATTAAAAATTATTCATGGGCAGATTTTATGTCTGATGCTATATTTGATGGAGAAATAGCTGCCAGTGTTGGAACACCATCCTTTGCAATCCTTACTTTAAAAAAGTTGGCTTTTCATATTGTCATTCCTCCAACTAATCTCTGGCCATATAACCCAAGCTATGGAATAGTAGCAAGAAATGAAATAATTGATGAATATCCTGAATTTATAATTGATTTTCTTAAAGCACACGAAGATGCTTCTAATTTAATAAGAAATGAACCTGATAATGCAGCAGATATAGCTGTAGATGAAATTGAAGTCCTTAGTAAAGATTTTGTGCTTAAAACATATAATGTATCCCCAAAATATTGTGCAAGTGTTCCAAAAGAGTATATTAAATCCACACTTAAATTTGTACCTGTATTAAAAAATTTAGGTTATATAAATAGCGGTTTAAAAGAAGAAGACATCTTTGACACTCGATTTATTGAAGAAATTCATCCAGAATCTTCACATTATGATTCCATCTAAAAAATGATTTTAATTATTTATATCTACATTCCTTTATTCTTTTTAGTCTTTTAGTAAACCCTGTCTTCTCCAAAATTTTGTTAATGTCACTTACATCTTTTTCTGGTAATAACATAGGCCCTAGATTTAGTTCTTCTCTAATATCTTCTAAATTAACTTTTAATTCAAGCCATTCTTTTCCGTATTCTTTTATTAAATCATCGAAAAAGTCACTTGGAATTGCTCCAAGTCCGAATTCAATGAAACTATCACCATATGCCGAAAAAGGGGCTATTTTAGGTTTTCCTCTTCCATGGTCAATTGCTTTTTGTCTTAAAATTTGATTAGCTTCACATGGGCTGTTATTTACAGGACAAATGCTGTGGCATGTATAACAGTAAAAGCAATTCCAGATTATATCATCTGTAATTAAAGTTTCATCATTGTCCAGCACTCTTTTAACTATTTCTCTTGGATCGTAGTCTGTATGTCTTGCTGCTGGACATATTGATGTGCACATTCCACACTGACTGCATTTAAGAACTTCAAGGTTTTCTGATGCTTTTAAGTCTTTTTTAATTCTCTCTGCAAGTTTAAATGTTTTCTCATCTAATTTAAGTGTTTTCATCTCGAACCTCATCTATTTAAATATGGATTTATCCATTTACAATTCTATCAAAACAAATTTATGTTCCAATATACCTCGCATAAATTGATTTTGCAACATTTTTATCATTGGTTCCTTTAATTATTGCCCTTCCATCCCTAAATACAGATATTTCATTTTTTTCCATCTTAAAAAGTAAAATAAAATCTGCACACTTAACACTACCTAAATGTTCCAGTTTAGATGCAAGCTCTCTTAAGTTTATTTCTTTTGCATTTGCAGGAGTTATCTGGATAGCATTTTTACCGCAAAGAGATGTTATAACTTCCCTATCTTCAGAATTTAAAAAGTCAAAATTTCCATTACTACAACATTCACATTTTTCATTCTTTCTGACAATTATATTATCAAATGAATTGCTCCATGTATCATAAACTATAAGACTGCTATCATGCTCATTTTCAGGCTTTGCTTCTCCAAGAAGTATTTTTATAGCCTGAGTACTTGCCATTGACCCCATAATCACTGTTATGGTATTTAATACACCCATCGTATCACATGTTGGCAGTGCACCCGGTTTGGGAATGCTTGGATAAAGGCACCTAATACATGCAGCGCCAGGTAAAATGTTCATGGTCATTCCTGATGTTCCAATTGCACCAGTGTATATCCATGGAATTTTTTCCCTCACACATACATCATTTATGAGCATTCTTGTTTGGATGTTATCTGTTCCGTCTAAAACAAGATCAGCATCTTTTATTATTTCTTCAACATTTGTATGATTTAAATCTTTAACAAGAGGGATGATTTCTATTTCAGAATTAATAGATTCAAGTTTTCGGGTTGCAGCTATCGCTTTTGGTTCTCCTACATCTTTTTCGTCGAATAATAGCTGTCTTTGAAGGTTATTTAGTTCAACAAAATCTCTATCTAATATTGATATTTTTCCAATTCCAGCACGTGTAAGATTATTTGCAGCAACTGTTCCCAGTGCTCCACATCCAATAATGATAACATGGCTTTTAGCCAGTTTTTTCTGGCCATAATCACCTATATTTTGTAAGATTTCTTGTCTTGCATATCTACTTTCCATATTTATCACCAAAGTCCTTTGAAATATTTTTAGCAAGTTTTTTTGCGAGTGCGATTATAGTTAAAATTGGAGGTCTACCCGGAGCTTGTGGAATTATGCTTGCATCAGCTACGTACAATCCTTTTATTTGAGTTTCAAGGTTATTATCGACTACTCTACCAATTGCAGCAGTTCCACCAGGATGTGCTCCCCTTATTGATGTTGAAACAATAGATGAAGGATCTACGCCAACTTCAATGAGTAATTTAACGCTTTTTTCGTATCCCCTTTTTAATAATTCAATATCTCTTTCAGTAAGTGGTTTTTCAATAGATTTATCAGTGATGATCTTTCCATTGGATTCATCAGCTATTTTTACCATTAGGCCCATTATATCTTCAGGATTTGCATTAAATCCTTTATCTTCTAAAAGAGATACAAGTTTATTAGAAAAATGAGGTGATATAAAATATGGGCCAAATTCAGATTTAACGCCCATTGGAATTTCCTTGTTAAGGTTTGCATCTTTCAAAAAACCTCCAACTGTTATAAAAAGATCGCAAAATAACCCTTCACCTACATTTTCTTTAATTCCAGAATTCTTTAGTATTTGCGGAGTATTTAATGCCCCTGCAGCAAGTATAACAGTTTTCACTTCAAATGATTTTGTTTTATCTCCAAATAAGCCTTCTATTCCTGTAACTTTATTATTTTTATGGAGAATTTTTGTAACTCTAAAATCAGAAATGAGTGTTGTTCCATTATCCTGAGATTCATTTATAAAATGAGTTGCATCCCATTTTGCATCGAGTTTACATCCTTCAATGCATAATCCACAGTTATTACATTTAGAAAAATCTATGAATTTAGGCATAGGCTCCATAAAATAACCAAGACTTTCTCCAGCTTTTACTATTTTTCGTGTTGCAGGCCCCATTAAATCCCGAGGGAAGGGGCTAACTTTTAGATCTGTACTTGCTTCAATTAATTCTTTAAAAAGATCAATATCATGAATGTTGAATTGTTTTGTTGCAGAGTTTGAATAACAAGTACTACACGCATAGCATGCATTTGCAAGAGAAACGGGAGTTGTACCCCCTACACATTCCATATACATTAATTCTGCAGGAAATCTGAGGAAATCGTATTTTTCCTTATTCTCCTTAGTTAAATTAACTTTTAAATTAATTTGAATATTTTTGAGATAAGTTAAAGATGTGCCTGTTTTTTGACGCTTTCCTTTCTCTAAAATCAGGACTTTGAACCCTTTTTGCGAAAGTTCCTTTGCTATGGTTGCCCCGCCGGCGCCAGTTCCAATTACTGCAATGTCAAAAGTCATATAATTTCACTTCATAATTTTATAAATATATTACAATTGTTATATAACAATAGTTATATAAATCTTTGGATATTAAAGAATTCATAAAAGTACCAAAAGAAGCATTTTCTAATTTTTGAGATTAAAGACATAATCTTTATAAGTAACAATCGTTATATAACTATTGTTAAGAAATGAACTGGGGATTAAAATGGAAAAGTTTTCAAAAATATCTGAAAAAGAAGTAACAAAGGCCATTGTCGAAGGCTTTGCCAATGAATTCATAGAATACATTGAAAGTGATGTAATTATAGTTGGAGCAGGTCCAAGTGGACTCGTAGCTGCAAAAAAACTCGCAGAAAAAGGCGTTAAAACACTTATAATAGAAAGCAACAATTATCTTGGTGGCGGTTTCTGGATAGGCGGTTACTTAATGAATAAACTTACAGTAAGAGCTCCAGGACAAAAGATACTTGATGAAATTAGAGTGCCTTATGAAGAGGTTACAGAAGGATTATTTGTTGCAAATGGGCCTCATGCTTGTTCTAAGCTTATAGCAGGTGCAATGGACGTCGGTGCTAAAGTAATTAACATGACCAAGTTCGATGACGTTGTTTTACGTGATGATCGTGTCAGTGGTATTGTTATGAACTGGACACCAGTATCAGCCCTTCCAAGAGCCATAACTTGTGTTGATCCTGTTGCAATCGAATCAAAAATAGTTATAGACGCAACTGGACACGATGCAGTTGTTGTAAAATCACTAGAAGAACGTGGACTTGTAGATATCAAAGGATTTGGCGGAATGTGGGTCGAAAAATCTGAAGATGCTATTGTTGAACACACAAAAGAAGTATTCCCAGGGCTTTTTGTTGCTGGAATGTCAGTTGCTACCACCTTTGGTCAGCCAAGAATGGGCCCTACATTTGGAGGCATGCTCTTATCCGGCGAAAAAGTTGCTGAATTAATTTATGAGAAATTGCAAAGTAATGGGGACATAAAAGCTGGTGAAGCAATAATTGCGAGCAAATAATTAATAATTTTTTTATTTTTATAATATAACATTTAAGACGATTTTTATGGTAGCTAAAATCATTGCTGTTTGTGCAAGTAAAAAAAACAAACCAAAAAAATAAATGTGGGATATGCATTTCTTAAAGAATATTACGGCATTATTGGTGATGCCCATAGTAACAGTGACACACATCGCCAAATTAGCTTACTTGCTATCGAAAGTATCAATAAGATGAGGGATCTTGGCTTAAATGTGAACCCTGGGGACTTTGCAGAAAATCTTACCACCGAAGGAATTGACCTTGTGAATTTACCTGTTGGTAGCAAAATGCTTGTTGGTGAAAATACTATCCTTGAAGTAACTCAGATTGGTAAAGAATGCCATGCTCGTTGTACAATTTATCATCAAGCTGGAGATTGTATAATGCCAAAAGAAGGAATTTTTACAAGAGTAATAAAAGGTGGAAAAGTAAAAACAGGAGATAAAATAGAATTAATATAAAAGCAGCTTTTTCTTATTTCAAAATGAATATTTTTTAAATTTAATTTTTTACCTTTGACTAATTAGCTGAATCCAGATAACTACCAAAATTTATTTATTCTCCCAAAATCATAACAATAGTTATAAATTAACAATAGTTAAGTTATTGAGGGGTGATTACCGGAAGATAAAAATAAGAGTCATGAATTTATTTTGCAAAGCAGACTCATCAAAATCCTTAAAATACCTTAAAAGCCTTAAGACCATTACATTTAGATCAATAACATTCAGTTCAATTAGATCATTATTATTCATGCCTATTACTTTTAAATGATGAGTTGGACAGCAAATCAAGATAAAATTTTAGCTCTACATTACTTAAATGATGGTGGTGTAAATGTTATTAGATCCAGTTTTCAGAAAAGAAGTACATGCACGCAAAGCAAGATTTTTAACTGGATACAAAGGCAAAATATACTATTTCTGCTCAGTTTGCAGTAAAAAACTCTTTGAAGAACATCCTGAAAAATATATTAAAATCAAATAGTTATGGTTGAATCATAATTTTTGAAGAAATTTCTTTAAATCCACATCAGACTTGATAGTGCTGCAAAGAATTTAAATGAGTTAAAAAAACTTTGTCTTAAATAGAATTTGGTTTAAACACCTTATTCTAATTTCCAATTTTTAGAAAGTGACAAGCTTCTAATCCACTCCGAATTTACAACACTCATTATTAAAAGCCTTTATTTCGTTAAAAATAGAAAAAAATATTGAAATTTTTTTTCAAAATATACTATTCAATATTAAAAAATAAATTTTTATTCCTCTTCACAGGAGGAACATACAATATGTTCTTTTGGTTTTTCTCCTTTCTTTTCCCTGTAATTATCAATAGCAGCATGTAATGCATCAGCTGCAAGGTTTGAACAGTGCATTTTAACTGGGGGAAGACCTTCAAGGTTTTCTGCTACATCATTTCTTGTTATTTTCATGGCTTCCTCAAGAGTTTTTCCCATTGCCATTTCTGTAACCATGCTGCTTGTTGCAATGGCAGCGCCGCAGCCGAATGTTTTAAATTTAATGTCTTCAATCACATCGTCTTTTACTTTAATGTAAATTGTCATTAAATCTCCACAAACCGGGTTCCCTACTGTTCCAATGCCGTCTGCATCCTCTATTTCGCCAACATTTCTTGGGTTTTGAAAATGTTCCATTACTTTATCGCTATACATATACTCAACCTCTAATTATAGCTAAATTATTTTATTCATTTCTTTCTGCTCCGGGTATTGCACACCAGAGAGGAGAAAGTTTTCTAAGTGTTCCAACTACTTCTTTAATGGATTCTATTGCATGATCCACGTCTTCTTCTGTGTTTTCTTTTCCAAGAGTTAAACGTAGCGATCCATGTGCATCAACATGTTCCAAGCCAAGTGCAGTTAAGACATGTGATGGTTCTAATTTCTTTGATGAGCATGCAGAACCTGTTGAAGCTGCTATTCCTTTGGAATCAAGGTGCAATACTAATGATTCCCCTTCAATACCGGTAAATCTGAAATTTACATTATTTGGAAGTCTTTTTGTTCTATGTCCATTTAAATATGATTGTTCCACTGAATTCAGTACTCCATCTATTAATTTGTCCCTTAAATTTGTTATATATTTCGCATTATCCAGAAGATTATTTTGAGCAAGTTCACATGCTTTGCCAAGCCCAACAATCCCTGAGACATTTTCTGTTCCTGGCCTTATACCTCTTTCATGTCCCCCGCCATGGATTATTGGCTCCAATCTAACTCCTTTTTTAATATATAAAGCTCCAATACCCTTTGGGCCGTAAACTTTATGCGCTGAGAGTGAAAGCATGTCAACATTAAGTTCTTCGACATTTACAGGGATTTTACCAACTGTTTGAACAGCGTCTGTATGGAAATAAATCTTCTTTTTCCTTGCTATTTTACCAATTTCTGCAATTGGCTGGATTGTCCCAATTTCATTGTTAGCGTGCATTATTGTAATAAGAATGGTTTTATCAGTTATTGCATTTTCTAAATCAGATACTCTAACAATTCCTTCTTCATAAACAGGGAGATACGTGACATCAAAACCATTTTTTTCCAGATATTTACACGTTTCATCAACTGCAGGATGTTCTATAGCACTTGTAATTATGTGATTTCCTTTATCTTTTAATCTGTAAGCTGTACCTTTAATGGCTATATTATCTGACTCTGTTCCGCCACTTGTAAAAATAATTTCTTCAGCTTTTGCTCCAATGAGTGATGCAACCTGTGCCCTGGCATTTTCCATAGCTTTACTTGCTTCTCTTCCCAGCGAGTATAAAGTTGAAGCATTTCCGAATTCATCGACAAAATAAGGCTTCATGGCATCAAATACTTCCCTATCAACTGGTGATGTAGCCGAATGATCCATATAAATCATTGATTCACCTCAATTTTTCCTATTTTTGTTTCAAAAATCTTGGTTTTTCTAAACCTCATAAACTATTTTTCCACAGCAAATTAATATATGAACATTAATTATGATAAGTTTTTTCCATTAATCTCGTGTTATTAGAGTGCTTATATGGTCAGTTGTTATAATTCCAATAACTCTTTGGTTGTCATCTACAACAGGAAGGGATGAAATATTGTATTTGTTCATTTTCTCTGCTGCTATCTCTATTATATCATCAGGATTAGACACTAGAACTTCTTTTGTCATTATTTCATCTAATTTACTGCATTTTAAGGCAACCGCCTTGGAAATATCCCATGCAGTTACTATACCTATTAATTTATCACCATCAGCAACTACAGGCAAATGTGTGACTTTATTTTCAAGCATCATTTTAGCTGCTTCATCAATACTTGCTTCTTCACTGATTTTAGTCACTTCACCTGTCATTACATCTTCAACAAGAATATCTGAGAGAAATCCGCTTATGATATAATTTAACTGACCTTCTTCCAGAAGGAAAGCATCATGGCCATAGGGTGATTTAAGCTCATGATAGCGTACTTCTATATTATTTGCAGTTAATGCCATTACAATCTCTTTTGATTGTGCTGGTGGGTAAAGCCAATCAGAATTAACAGAAATTACCAGGAATTTCGCCTTTACATCTTTAAATCCTTCAGCAAGAGATCCATTCTTTGTAAGGTCAAAATAATCCATGGCTTTCGTTATATAAAGGTAAGAATTAGCATCGAATCTTTTAACAAAAGATTCTCCCTGGTAATGAAGGTAACTTTCCACCTGAAAATCAAGTGAAAAATCAAATCCATATTTTTCTTTATCCTGAAGTCTTCTCCCAAATTTTTGATACATTGACTCATAACTAAGATATGTGATGTGTCCTATCATCCTAGCAAGGCTTAAACCATCCTTAGGAATGTCCCCAGAGTAATAAGATCCCTCATTCCATTTTGGATCAGATATAATTGCCTGCCTGCCAACTTCATTAAAAGCAATTTGCTGTGGAGCAGAATGTGCTGTAGTAGCTATCGGAATTGCCAATCTAACCATATCTGGATAAGACACGCACCATTGAAGAACCTGCATTCCGCCCATTGAACCACCAACAACTGCAAAAAGTTGATTAATGCCAAGATGATCTATTAACTTTTTCTGGGCATTTACCATATCAGAAATTGTAATTATTGGAAAATCTAATCCATAGGGCTTACCAGTTTCAGGATTAATAGAATAAGGACCAGTTGAACCTTTACATCCTCCAATAACATTAGAACAGATTATAAAATATTTTTCTGTATCCAGACATTTTCCTGGCCCTACTATAATGTCCCACCAGCCAGGTTTTTTGTCTCCTTCATGCCATCCAGCAACATGAGCATCACCAGAAAGTGCATGACAGACTAAAATTGCATTACTTTTTTCCTTATTTAATTTACCGTAAGTTTCATAGGCTATTGTAACTTCTTTAAGTCTGCCCCCACCTACCAGTTTTAAATCATCGGAAAGGTTATAGTATTTTGTATCTACAAGTCCAACTGATTCCTTTTTCATTTTTTTAAATCCCATATTAATTTGGTTTGTCCAAGGTTCTTAATATTCTTTGGACAAATCAGGAAAAATTTTAATTATATTTTGGATAATGCCTGATCTATGTCTGCTATAATATCTTCAACGTTTTCAAGACCGATGGAAAGTCTTACAAAGTCTTCTGTAACTCCAGTTTGTGCTTGTTCCTCAAGTGTAAGTTGCTGATGAGTTGTTGAAGCCGGATGAATAACTAGACTCTTTGCATCTCCAATATTTGCAAGATGTGAGAGAAGTTCAGTGTTTTCAATGAATTTTTTACCAGATTCAAGGCCACCTTTAATTCCAAATCCTACTAAAGCCCCATATCCTCCTTTTAAATATTTAGATGCCAATCCATGGGCAGGATCATCTTTTAATCCAGGATATGTTACCCAATTTACTGAAGGATGGTCTTTAAGGAATTTTGCAACTTCAAATGCATTTTCAGAGTGTTTTTTAACCCTTAAATCTAATGTTTCAAGACCCTGTAAAAATTGGAACGCGTTAAAAGGACTTAAAGCAGCCCCAATATCCCTAAGAAGTCTTACTCTCGCCCTCATTATGTAAGCCACATTTCCAAGTCCTGGAAAATCACCAAATGTTTCCCAGAAATTGAGTCCATGATAACTTGGATCTGGCTGGTCTAAAGTTGGAAATTTACCGTTATCCCAATCAAAGTTTCCAGAATCAACAATTACTCCACCAATGGATGTGCCGTGTCCCCCTATGAATTTTGTTGCAGACAGAGTTGTAATGTCCGCCCCATATTTGATGGGTTTTACAAGCCCTACACCGGTTGTATTATCCACTACAAATGCTATTCCGTTATCGTGTGCAATTTCTGCAATTGCTTTGTAATCCGGTACATCTAATTTTGGGTTTCCTATTGATTCAGCAAAAATAGCTTTTGTTTTATCTGTAATTGAATTTTCAATTGCATCGAGATCAGTAGACTCTACAAAATTCACTTTTCTACCTAATTCTGGGAAAGTATAGTTGAAAAGTTGATAAGTTCCACCATAAAGGTTATTTGCTGAAACTATTTCATCACCAGGTGAACTAAGATTTAATAATGCATAAGTATTTGCAGCTTGGCCAGAAGCCACTGCTAAAGCTCCATTTCCACTTTCAATTGCTGCAATTCTCTTTTCAAAAACGTCAGTTGTGGGGTTCATTATACGGGTGTAAATGTTACCAAATTCTTTTAATGCAAAGAGATTTGCTGCGTGGTCCGAATCTTCAAAAACATATGATGATGTCTGATAGATAGGAACTGCCCTTGCTCCTGTTGCAGGATCAGGTTCTTCCTGCCCTACATGCAATCCTAATGTACTTAATCCATATTCTTTTTTCTTTTCTGTCATTAAATCCCTCCAAAAATATTAGATATTTATATAACAATTGTTATATTATTTAACTACTCCCATATTATTTATAGTTTACCAATTAGGTACCATTACATCTAAAACCATGAAATATTCCATTGGATGTGTAATACTAATCTAAGACAAATTACAAAATAGTCATAGTAAGTAAACTATATATATAACAATTGTTAATTTAATAACTAACGCATTAAAATCTTTTGCCGAGATGACCGAGCGGCTAGGTGCGTGGCTGCAGACCACGATACTTGGGTTCAAATCCCAATCTCGGCCTTAAACCAAATTTGAAGTATTAATACTTAAAATTATTGAACTTAAAACCTTATAAATAAGTTTAATGAAATAATATACTTTTTTAATCTAATTAACATAGCAATTAAAGATATTTTGAACAAATTATGAGTTTGAGGCCCTATGAAAATATACAACACCATGACCCGTAAAAAAGAAGAATTCAAACCTTTAAACGAAAACAGGATTAAAATGTTTGTATGTGGGCCAACAGTCTATGATAAATCACATATAGGGCATGGGAGAACTTATATTGCTTTTGATGTCATTGCAAGATATCTCAAATATAAAGGATACAGCGTTTTTTATTTGCAAAATATTACAGATATCGATGACAAAATAATTAAAAGAGCAAGGGAACTTGGAGTCGAACCATTAAAACTTGCTAAAGAGTTTGAGGAACACTATTTCCATGATATGGAATTATTGAATGTGACTAACGTTAATTTTTATGCAAGAGCCATGGAACACCTCAATGAAATTATTAATCAAATTCAGACACTCATGAATAAAGGTTTTGCTTATGAAACCCCTACAGGAGTATATTTTGATGAATCACTGTTTAAAGACTTTGGAAAACTTTCAAACAGAAATATTGAAGAGTTAAATGTTCACAGAGTTAATCCAGATCCTACAAAAAGAAATCCTGGTGATTTTGCCCTCTGGAAAAAGAGGGATGATGAACCCTCATGGGACTCACCATGGGGCCCTGGAAGGCCAGGATGGCATATCGAAGATACTGCAATATCTGAAACCTATTTTGGAGGGCAATTTGATATCCATGGTGGAGGATTAGATCTCATATTCCCTCATCACGAGGCAGAAATTGCACAGATGGAATCTGCAACTGGTAAAAAGCCAATGGTTAAATACTGGATGCATACAGGCTTCCTGAATGTTAGCGGAGAGAAAATGTCCAAATCTCTTGGAAATTTTATCACAATCGAAGAACTGCTTAAAGAATATGACCCTCAGGTCTTCAGATTTTTTGTTCTTTCCACTCATTACAGAAGTCCAATTGATTTTAGCGATAATGCCCTACATCAATCAGAAAATAGTATTAAAAGAATCTATAAATTGATAGAAACCATAGATGAACTTTTAGATATGGACCTAACTGAAAAAAATGAAAATGATAAAAATTACCTTAAATTATTAGAAAAAACAAAAAATGAATTTTTAGATGCAATGGATAATGATTTTAACACCCCTATTGCGATTTCGGTTCTCTTTAATTTAATTAGAGAGATAAATAAAGGAATAAATGAAGAAAATATCTCCAAAAATATACTTAAAGAAATAAAATTACTATTTAATGAATTTGGAGATATCTTGGGACTTATTTTTTCAGTTGAATCCTGCAAAGGAGACTCAAATAGCCAATTACTGGACACTTTAATTGATGTAAGGGAAAAACTCCGTGCAGATAAGAATTATGAGCTTGCAGACGAAATACGGAGTCGATTAAGGGACTTTGGCATCAACTTAGAAGATAAATAAAAATTAAATGCAATAATCCATAAATTCTTCATTTCTTTTAGAACCCATGCATGCATTGCAGCCTGTAGGAACATTATCTTTTTCTTTATGCAATTGACAGATGATTTCTTCTGCTTTTATATTTTTACATATGTCGCATACTTTTCGAATAATATCTCCTTGACCTAAGTCCTGCTCAATTAAATCTCTTGCAAGCAACCGGATCATACTTTGCGTATGAGCATCAAATTTAATTCCATGACCCCTCTTATCGCTTATATACTGTGATACTGCTGGTTGAGTGATATCTAGTAACTTTGAGATTTCTTTTTGTTTCATACCTAAATTAAGAAGTTCTTTTGCTAATTCTGATCTGATGGTTGGGATTACATACCATACAACTATTTCACATGGTGGTCTCATTCTATCACACTTGATGATTCATAATATTTAATTGTAAAAATTTACTGAAATTTATGAATTTGTAATATAACTTATGTTATATAACTTTATATTATTTTGCTCAAATATCCATTGATTAAATCAATTATATATAATTTATTTCATTAAAAAAATCTTTAAATAAACTTAATTAACAATTTAACACTTTTAAACCTCTAAAATTAATATCAATTAAATGCCTGATCCTTCTGAAAATATCTCTTCGATTTCTGATTTTTTTTCAAATAGTTCATTCATTTCAATTACTGATGTTGATACTCCTAAAGCTTGAATCTTTCTTTCCATTTCATCCTGGCGCTCTAAAATAATTTTAATAATTTCTGCAACAGGATCCGGTAACTCCCCATGATCTAAATCTATAGCGCATTTACGTTCCTCTTTCACGTTTCTTCCAGGTATTCCAACAACTGTAGACCCCATTGGCGCTGATTTTAAGACTACTGAGCCTGCACCTATTTTTGAACAGTCCCCTATTGTAATATTTCCTATTATTTTAGCTCCTGCACCAATTACAATACCATTACCAATAGTAGGGTGCCTTTTTTTCTTTTCTAAGCTTGTTCCACCCAAAACGACACCCTGATAAATTAAAACATCGTTTCCAATTTCTGCAGTTTCTCCAATAACTACTCCCATTCCATGATCAATGAAAACTCTTCTCCCAATTTTTGCACCGGGATGTATTTCTATTCCTGTAAAGAAGCGAGCTAGAGCCGAAATTAATCCTGCTGAAAGCCCATGATTACGAATCCATAAGCAGTGCGCTATTCTATAAAGCCAGATAGCATGAAGTCCAGGATATGTTAGAAATATTTCTAATTTACTTCTTGCTGCTGGATCTCTTAGCATTACCATTTGTATGTCTTCTCTAACTCGATCAAACATTTGCTCGCCCCAATTTACTATTTTTTAATTAATTTGTAAACTCTTCGGTTGCATATTCGTTGAATGCCTTTTCAAATACCCATTCCATACTTAGGTAGCGCTCGCCTGTATCTGGAAGAATAACAACAATTCTTTTAACCTTATTTTCTTCTCTTTTCGCCACTTCAAGGGCTGCATAAACTGCAGCGCCTGATGAGATACCTGCAAGAATTCCTTCTTCCCTTGCCAGTCTAACCATTGTATCTGCTGCATTTTCATCTTTTACCTTGATAATTTCATCTATTAAATCTATTTCCAGTACATCAGGTATAAATCCTGCACCTATTCCCTGTATTTTATGGGATCCTGGCTGTCCTCCAGACAGTACGGGTGATGCTTCTGGTTCTACAGCTATTGCCTTAAAATCAGGATTTTTTTCCTTCAGAACCTGTGCAACACCAGTTAAAGTCCCTCCGGTACCAATACCTGCAACCAAAATATCTACTTTACCGTCTGTATCTCTCCATATCTCATTTGCAGTTGTTTGTCTATGTATTTTGGGGTTTGCCTTGTTTTTAAATTGCTGAGGCATTACTGCATTTGGTAATTTTTCCACAAGCTCTTCGGCCTTTGCAACTGCACCTTTCATTCCATTTGCACCAGGAGTTAAGACAATTTCTGCACCTAAAAGCGCGAGCAATTTTCTTCGTTCCATGGACATCGTGTCAGGCATGGTGAGAACTAATCTGTAATCTTTAGCCGCTGCGACAAAAGCAAGAGCTATACCTGTATTTCCGCTTGTTGGCTCCACTAAAACTGTTTCTTTATTTATAAATCCTTCCTTTTCGCCTTGTTCAATCATCGCCACTCCAATTCTATCCTTTACACTGCTTAAAGGGTTGAATGATTCTAATTTTGCCAGAACTTCTGCCTGTGCACCTTCTGTAATTCTATTCAACCTTACCAGAGGAGTATTTCCTATAAGTTCTGTAGCATCGTTTGCTATTCCTCTTTTTAATTCTGGTATTTTAACCATCTATTTCACCTTGTAATACTATATGTATTTTTAATATTGTTTTTATTGTATATAACTATAGTTATATAACATTGTTATAAGACAAATTTTCTGAGAATGCTCAAAGATATAACTATAGTTATGTTTCTTTAATTTAATTTGGTATATAAAATTAACGATCGTTATATTAAATTAAAATTAGAAAATATATTCTTTTTCTTTTTGAATTAATTCATATACCTTCTTTAAGGCGTCTTCTATTAACATTGGTATAATTACAGGCTGAATTCCGTGAGAAATAAGCATATCCGCAGCCCCCCGACCTATATCGCTCACCAGAACCCCATCACAATCTGAAATGAGATTTACAGCATCTTCCAGTAAAGAATCATGACTATCAATGGCACATGCTGGCTTGTTCTGTCGAGTTTCCAAATATTCGTAGCTCCCATCATCTTTAAGTTCAACTATCAAAAATTGCTGTGCCCTGCCAAAATGCTGATTTACGAATTTTCCATCACTACTGGCTATTGCTATTTTATATGACATTTTAAGAATTCCCTTATTACAATAATATCTCCTGATCAATAACATATTTATTTATTGGGCATTAATCCCTAGTACTAAGCTCACCTCTATTATATAAACGCTGGAGTTCCGATGCATGTTTTAATTCATATTTCCATGTTGGAAGATTAAAAAAAGGGAATAAAGCCCCTTGCATAAAGTAATAATATGCTGCTATTCTACCATATTTTTTCCATGTTATATAATAATAAAGAGGAAAACCGCATCCCTGATTCACTAGGGGACTTCCAGAACGTACTGTTCCATGATAAACCATTGGAATAGAGTTATTTTGCCCATTTTCCTTTGCAATGCCATAAACATAATTTAAAGCTTCATCGAGAGTATCAAACTCAATTCCGTCAGCCCTAAATCTCATTTTATCATCTGGAAGTCCAAATATAAACGCATTTATAACTTCTCTCCAATCTATAGGTACATCCGAGCCTTTTTTATCAATAAAGCCCAGTTGTATTATTGTTACATTTCCTTCCATATAATGGCTGTATTTCGAACTTCCCGCATAATGAAGCACTAATATACATTTAGACCCTCTTTCTTCCGCATATTGGGCTAAAAGTCTGGAATGCAGATGTCCCGGATACATATCAGGATCCTGAAACTTAACAAATGATAATCTTCCAAAAGGTTCAATATCCCCTTCTGTGGCCAATGTATGTCCATATCCTCCAAAAAATAGAAATATTATTATTAATCCTGATAAAAGTTTCAAATGCTTCATGGTTTTCCCTTTAAGAAATTATTTTAAATTCTTAAATATATTACTTATAACTAATTTATTATTACTATTCAATTGTTAATCCGAGTATTTAAAAGTGAAGATTTTACCAGAAAATATATTTAAAACCCATTTAAAAATTCATTAATATCTCCAACAAACTCTAAACTTGCATTTCTACTATTATCAGAGAAAATCAACTTATTTCTATCTTTATAAAATTTTAAATAAAAAATAAATATTTTAAAAAGTATTTTTTTGATTTTAAAGACTAAATGTCCTTAGAAGAAGCCTTATATAAAACAGGTTCAAGTTTATCAAGAGCCTTACTTACCTGCTTGTCGAATTCTACAAGTTTAGATGCCAATCCCCTAAAGTATGGGGCATAAACCTTATAATACATTAATCTATCCGGATCTATACTATTTTTTAGAATTTCAGACCTGATTTCTCCCACTTTTTCTTGTATAGCAGGATACATTATATCATCAGGATATTCACCTAAAAATATACCATCTGCACCATTTTCAAATGCATACAAAATATGTTTTGGCATTAAACGATTTATCGATGGTATTCTAATGATTCTAACTGATTCTGGATAGGATATTCTATTTATTCCAATATTATCGGCGGCCACATAACCAATATAATCTACAAAAGCAAGAATTCTTCTTTCACCATCTTTTTTGTCCTTTAGCATGCCTGAAATCATTGCAAATATTTGACTATCTGTTTGGCCCATTACTTCAACTGCTTCATTCTTACATTTTGAAATACATATTCCACAACCAGTGCAGGCAATAGGATCAACGGATATACGTTCATCATGCATATAAATAGCCTTATATTTACATGCTTTCACGCATTCGCCGCACATTTCACATTTATAATGATCAACTACGGCGATTGTAGGTTCTATCTCTAATCCGCCATTCATTATCTCCGAAACTTTAGATGCAGCTGCATTTGCCTGAGACACACTATCTGTAATATCTTTTGGGCCCTGTGCAGTTCCACAAACATAAATTCCTTCAACATCAGTGGTTACCGGTTTTATCTTTGGATGTTTCTCTTTTACGAACAAATCTTCAGTAAGACCCACATTTAATTTCTCTGCAACTTTTAATGTTCCTTCCGATGGTTCCATTGCCTCTGATAAAACAACCATATCAGTTTCAATCTCTACTTGTTCACCGCGAAGAGTGTCTTCAACTCTTACAACTAGATTATCACCGATCTTTGCTATATCTCCAGGACGCCCTCTTATCAGTTTAATTTCCTTAGATTGTACATGTCTGAAGTAATTTTCGTACATTCCAGGGGTTCTCATGTCTGTATAACAGATGATTATTTCAGTATCAGGATAATAGCGCCGGATAAAGTTTGCATGCTTTAACGCAACCATGCAGCAGACTTTTGAACAATATCTTTTTCCTTCAGGTTTTTCATCCCTGGAACCAGCACATTGAACCATTACCACTCTTCTTGGAATTTTACCATCTGATGGTTTGAGCAGTTTACCATTAGTAGGCCCATTAACGCCCATTATCCTTGCAAGCTCCATTTGAGTTATAACATCTTCATACCTTTCATATCCATATTCTGGACGTTTTTTAAGGTCAAATCCTTTATGTCCTGTTGCTATAACTACTGATCCTACATTAAGAGGTATGATTTCACCTTTCATTTTAAGATTAATAGCTCTCATTGTACAGACTTTCTGACATTTTCCACATTTAATACAATGTTTTTCATCAATCGTATAAACATCTGGAACTGATTGAGGAAATGGCTTATAAATCGCCTTTCTTAACATCAATTTTTCATTCCATTCATTAGGAACATCGACAGGACAAACTTCAGCACAGTTACCGCATGCTATACATTTATCTTCATCAACAAAACTTGGTTTTCTTTCAACAAGCAAACTGAAGTTTCCAGCTTTTCTTTGGGAGGATTTAAGCTCTGCATTAGTGATTATAGTGATATTTTTATGCTGGACGGCTTCATTTATCAGCGGATTAAAAAGACATAATGCACATTCTTCTGCAAGCTTTTCTGGGGAAAAAACCTTACCGATTTTTATCATGTTTCCCCCAACAGTTGGCTTTTCTTCAATTATGTGGACTTTAATACCCTGTTTTGCCAGTGAAAGCGCTGCAGTTATTCCAGATATTCCTCCACCAATTACAGCTGCGCTTTTTTTTGTTTTTCTAACTATTGCATCCAGAGGTCTGGCATACTGGACCCTTTCAATGGCCGCATTTGTAAGGGATATTGCCTTTTCTGTTGCCTTATCCACGTCTGAATGCACCCATGAACACTGTTCCCTTATATTTGCCATCTCAAGCAGATATGGATTTAAGGGGGCAACATGATTTCTAAAGGTTTTTTCGTGGGTAATTGGTGAACATGCTGCAATTACCACCCTATCTAATTCTTCCTCAAGTATAATGTCCCTTATATTCTTCTGACACTTTATAGAGCAAAGATTTTCAAATTCTTTCACCACTTTAGCATCTATTGAGGATTTAAGCCTCCCAATATCTACAGTGTCAGAAATGTTTCCCCCACATTTACATAGAAAAACTCCTATATCAATGCTGCTTTTTGGAGCGTATCTTGAAAAATGACCGTTATTCAATTTTATACCTCATAAACATGGATTAATCTGCTTTATTTCCTTTAAAATTCGTTCTACAGGAACTGTATGTGTTTGAACTCCTACAACAGTGTAAGGGTCAGCTCCAAGTGCAAGAGCCAAAAATTGAGAAATATTAAGGCATATAATATTAAATTCTACACCTAATGATTTTCCAATTACTTTTTGATTTCTGTCAAACTGCAGCTGGCAGTTAGGACACATTAGAAGAAGAATATCAACCTCATTCTCCTTTAAACTTAAAAGTTTTTCGGCAGTTATAGAAAATGATAACTCTTTATTCATATAACGCTGCCTGAAACCGTTACCACACGTACTGGTTTTACGATCATACCAGTCTACGGTTTCCACGCCACATGCTTTAGCAAGAGTTTCTAAAACCATTGGATCTCTTTCATTTCCAATTGTATCTTTTTGATGAACTTTACAGTAGTGACATGCATGATGTGCAGCCACTTTAAAGCTAGATAAATCTACTTCCACAAGATCCTGAATTTCATCTACCTTTTTATAAAGAATTTCAGTTGTATGGAATATATTATCCCTTGAATCTATATTTTCCAAATTATATTTTAAATCAGAAAGCCCTGAATCTTCAAATATTTTGTTTACGCTATTTCTAATATGATCCTTTTTATTGAGGATATTTGCTGATTTTTTTAGTATTGCATAACAGGTAGCGCACAATGTAGCAATATTTTCATGTCCTTCTTCTCTTGCAATTCCAAAATTTCTTGCTGATAGTGCAGTGGTTGAAAATTGGTCAAAAAGATCGGCATAATGCCCTAAACCAGTACAGCATGATTGTCTTTCGCTTATACTATATTCAATTCCCAGTTTATCAAATAGAAACTTTGTTGAGGATTCTACACCCGGATACTCAACATTTACAAGACAGCTTTTGAAGAGTAAAATCTTTTTATCTGGTATTTTCTTCATTTTTACATCGCCTTACCCTTTCTAGTCTTTTAGTAAACCCTGTCTTCTCCAAAATTTTGTTGATGTCACTTACATCTTTTTCTGCTAATAACAGGGATCCAAGACCCAGTTTTTCCCTTATATTATCCAGGTTAACCTTTAATTCAAGCCATTCCTTTCCATAATCCTTCAATAGATCCTCAGAAAAGTCATCAGGAATTGTTCCAAGTCCAAATTCAAGGAAATAATCACCATATGCCGAAAAAGGGGCTATTTTAGGTTTTCCTCTTCCATGGTCAATTGCTTTTTGTCTTAAAATTTGATTTAATTCACATGGACTGTTATTTACCGGGCATACGCTGTGACAGGTGTAACAGTAAAAACAATTCCAGATTATATCATCTGTAATTAAATTTTCATCTTTATCCAGTACTCTTTTAACTATTTCTCTTGGATCGTAGTCTGTGTGTCTTGCTGCTGGACATACTGATGTACACATTCCACACTGAATACATTTAAGAAGTCCGAGATTTTCTGACGCTTTTAAGTCTTTAATAATGCTTTCTACAAGTTCAAAGGTATTTTCACCTATTTTAAGAGTATTCATCTCTATTTTACCTCGCATGTAACTGTGACATTATAAAATTGAAAATTTGATCTTATTATAATAGCCCCTTTAAGTATATAAATTAAAAACAAAAATCCAAATAAGGGTCTGTTTAGCCTTTAACATATCATATATCTATAATTACAATTGTTATATAACAATAGTTATATATACTTTGCCTTTAAAAGTTTTTCATTAACTTAAATCTAACAATTTAAAAAATAATAGAAATCCTAAGTATCATTTGCTTTTTTTAATTATCTCTTTTAATTCATTAATTTCTGTCAGCATTTCCTGGCGCATATTTTCCATTTGAGATTTCATTTCTTCCAATGTTTTGTCAGATTCCTCTTTAGTTTCTTTTTCAATCATAATAGAAGCCAATGAAGCCGTTAATAAACTCATAAAAAATACACCTGCAATCATTATAATTGCTCCAGTAATTCTACCTCCAACTGAATCTGGACTAATATCCCCATAACCTACAGTGGTAATTGTAACTATAACATACCATAAAGCATCATCAAAGCTGTCAACACTGCCATTTGAGCCATGTTCAAGTAAAAAGAATGATACTGTTCCTGCTGCAAAAATAAATAAAAATATGACTGCACCATGAACAATTTGTGTTTTTCGAAGGAAATCCAGAATGTTTTTTTGACCTTTTCTAATAAGTACAAAAACCCTTGCAAGTCTTGCTAATCTCATGATCCTTATAAATCTAATAAGGCCTATATAATCAGAAGCAATTACAGCAAGGAAATCTACAGGTACCATAGCAACCATATCAACCCAATTTTTGCGTATATACTTTAATTTACTCTTTTCATTTCGTATTTTAATCATGAACTCAAAAAATAATATAATACAAACAAAAAGGTCAAATTCTATTATTAGATTGCGTATAGACTGAGGCATGTCAATAAATGTCATTAAAATAATTAAAAACAGATCAGTTATAATCAGGACGATTATAATTGCCTCTATACTCTGCTTAACTTTGTCATCAACAGTATCTATGAACTTTAAATGATGCTTAATTTTTTGATTCATATAATCAGTATATTTTTATTAATTAAAAAATAACATTATTTACTTTTTTCTCTTGCAAAAAGGCACTCTGCAGTTTCAATCAATTTTTTATCATCATTTTCCGCTGCATTTTTAATATTTCTTATAACATCAGAGAATATTTTATCAACAACTACATTTGTAAGGTCATCAATGATTTTCTCTTTACCGTTCATGTCTCCAAGCATTCTAACTGCCTTTTCAGTTTCCTGTACCCTTATTTTCTCAGCATTTTGCCTTATATCAGAAATAAGAGATTCGACTTCAAGATGCTTCAATGATTTTTTTAAAAGTAACAATTCTTCCTCAATGATTTTTTCAGCTTCTTTAGCTTCAGATTCTCTCATTTTCCTATTTTTATCGGCTATACCCCTTAAATCATCTATATTAAATAATTTAATTCCTAATTCCTTAACATTTTCCTCAATATCCCTTGGATTTGCAATATCCACCATCACCATCTTATTACATTTTTGGGGGGAAACTGACTTCTTCACTTTTTCATAGGTTAAAATGTGGTGAGGCGCACCTGTAGCACTTATTATGACGTCTGCATCAGCCATAGCTTCATCGAGCCTGTCAAAATGTATTGCAGACCCTCCAAGTTCTCTTGCAAGACATGTTGCCCTATCATATGTTCTGTTCGCTACAACTATTGCTTTAAGGTGTTTTTCAACCAGTGCTTTTGCAACGAGAGTTCCCATTTTTCCCGCACCTATCACAAGGACTTTTTTGCATTTTAAATCCCCATGTACTGATTCTGCAAGTTCAACAGCAGCAGAACCTATAGAAATAGATCCTTTATTAATATTTGTCCTTTTTCTTACAGATTGACCAACATGAATGGCTTTTGTAAAAACGGTTTTTAAAATATCCCCAGCATATCCTTCAGATAAACTTTTTTTCCGAGCATCCTTTATCTGCCCCAATATTTGATCTTCACCTATTATCATGGATTCTAATCCGCAAGAAAGCCTTAAAAGATGTCTAAGTGCATCGTCGTCAGTTTCTACTATAAAATTCTCAATATTAAAATCATCAAGATTACAATCATTCAAAATTAGATATAATTCAGACCGATTACATGTCTTTATCTCCAGATATTCCTGAATATGGTGATTATTAGAAATATCTTCAAATAATTTGTCCATTTCATGAGTGGACTTTTCTATTTTGCTGATATCGGCCGTAGTATGATCGATTCTGATATTTAGAATCACATTATCCCCTCAAATATTATATAGAGACTCCAAAAACCAGGAATTTACAGCGAAAAATCTAAAGATCTAATTTTTGTCTGACATGCTTTTTGGCATCCTCAATGTTTCCCGCTTTTATATATTCCCCTATGATTTCATCATTTAGAACTTCATATAGATAAGTTCTACGTTTTTTTTGATCTTCAATTTTTTCTTTTAAAATATTCCTCGTAAAATCCTGAATTTCCAGCTGCATGATATCTTCAAGAGTTATTATCTTTTGTATCCTTTTCCGTAACTCTTTTGCCATAAGAGGGCTCTTTCCACCTGTAAAAATGGATATTTGGACATCCCCTATAGAAAATGACGATGGAACAATCAGATTACCATTATCAGGAAAATCTGCCCGATTCAGAAGTTTATCTTTAGCAAGCTCAGCAACATGATCATTCAATTCCTGGTTATTTGTAGCCACTATCACAATATCTGACCAATCTACCCATTTTTTAACTTCCTCTTGAGGCTTAGAAATTACTCCAAGCTCAATAAGATCTTTTGAAATATTTCTTCCAATTATTACAACATTTGCTCCGGCTTCTGCAAATCTTCTGGCCCTTCTATCTCCAACTTCCCCTGCACCCACAATTAAAACATTCTTATTATTCATTTGCAGGATTAGAAGTGTCCAGCCCATTTTAAAGCTCCATTGTTTATAAATTATTGAAATACTTGTTATTAAAAATATAATGATTTTAAAATATAAAAATAAAGCTAATAATAGCTTTTATATTGATTTATGAAATTTAGCTTGATTCCAGATCTTTCATCCTCAAAATTTTCGCGGCCATTCTTATATCATTACCGCATTCCTGGAGAACATCTTTTGCTTCTTCTTCTGGAACATCAAATGTATCTGCAAGCGCTTTTACGCTCTCTTCATTAGCAGCAGGAGCTGATCCAACCAGTTCTTCAGATAACTGCTTTTTAAGCTCCATATATTCTTCAACACTCATGCCTATTTTTCTCATGACCATATCCCTCAACGGGCATGGTTTAGATGGCTTACAGCACCATACCAGGGAACCAAAACATGTTCCCTCCCCTTCACCTAATCTTGTTTTCTTTCCAAACTCTTCTTTTTTAGCTATATACTCTTGAGAACTGAGATTTACCTCTTCAAGTGCGTAAATAATTGGGCAGGGTTTTACTGGCGGACAGCAAAAGGTTAAGGCTCTTTTATCTCCTCCCCTGCATACATGTGATGGTGAATCTTCCCATACCATTTTATTCCTCCAAAAAATCTTTGATTTTTTGTGGTCCCAAAACCTTTGGTTTTGAAGACCTCCAAATTTTTCAAAATTGAAAATTTTGAACCGACAAAAACTTCGTTTTTGTCAGTTCGATTTGGGTTTCGAAAAAATCTGTCAAAATTCAGAGAATTTTGACGCACGAGAAACTGATTTTCTCTGCCCCAAACATGAAATGTTCGAAGGCAACAAAAATCAAAGATTTTTTTTATGCTTCGATTTTTCTCAACTCCGAATTACTTAAATAACTGTAAATGACTGAAGATGAGTCTTATTCTTCAGTAAGCATCTTTTTTTTCTCTGTAGGTGTGAGATCTTCTACTATAGACTCTGGATCTCCTTCTTTTAAGATTTTCCCCCCTCTCATAAGGGCTGCCCTATCACAAACATCAAGTACAAAATCCATGTCATGTGATATTATAAGGAAAGTCTGGTTTAATTCGTCTCTCGCCTTTCTTATGGAATCTGTGACCTGGACTCTTGTTATTGGGTCCATTGTTCCTGTAGGTTCATCAAGAATTACTATATTTGGCTCTTTAATTAGAACCTGAGCTAAAGCTACTCTATGACGTTCTCCACCACTTAGTTCATCAGGATATTTAGTTAAAAGACTTTCAGCATATTCTTCATCAAAACCAACCGCTCTAAGTACGTATATTGCTTTCATTTTTGCAAATTCTGCAGGCAATTCTAAACTTATTGCCTCAGTTAAATTTCCCAGAACAGTTCTATGAGGATAAAGACTGTATTCTTGATGAAGAATGCCTAAATAAGGCTTAATTCTTCCTCTTCCAAACGGACCGGATTCTGTCATATCCACCCAATCATCCCCAAGTTTTACAACTATATCACCAGTACTTGGTTCTGTTAATCCATAAAGAATTCTTGAAAGAGTTGTTTTACCAGCTCCACTTAAACCAACAATACCAAAAATCTCTCCTTCATCAACTAAAAGGTCTATGCCATCCACAGCTTTCACTACACCCCGTTCTATGGAGTAATAATGCTTTTTGACATTGTTCATCTTGATCATTGGCCCTCCTGTCTGATAATCATTTCTTTTTTCAGGAAGAGGTACCTGATCTAAGAATCTTTTTACAACAGATTCTGGATCTCCTTCATCAATAACTTCGCCTTTTTCTAACCAAATTACATAATCTGAAAGTTTTCTCATAACTTCTGGCCAGTGAGAAGTAATGATCATTGTTGTGCCTTTTTCTTTTACACCTTCTAGCAGTGCCTGATGTATAAGCTCTGCAGTTTTAGGATCAAGAGTACCCGTAGGTTCATCTGCTAAAAAAATCATAGGTTCTTTTGCTATTTGTCTTGCTAGAACCACCCTTTGCTTTTCCCCACCACTCAAATCTCTTGCAATGTGAGTTATCCTATGGGTCATCTGGGTCATTTCAAGAAGATCTATAGCCATATACATACTTTCTTCTTCATCATGATGGTCAATTGACTTTAAAACGTTGTCAATTACGCTGTCATCTTCATAGAGGGCAAATGTCCGTTGAAGCATGATAGAAATCCTTCTTCTAATTGCAGCAAATGTTTTTCTATCTGTATTCCAGAGATCAACACGTTTTGCTTCGAATTCCCCCCCACATGCACATTTCTGTCCTACTTTTGATGGGGCGTCAACTAAAACACATTCTGGACATATTGCAATATTATAAATTACTTTACCATTATCTGGCTTGTATTCCTTCATTCCACGGAGCATATTTATTAGTACGGATTTCCCAGCGCCGCTTCTACCTAAAATACCAAGTACACTGCCTTCATTTATGGTTATATTCAAATTTTTTAAAACAGCTACGTCATTAAATGTTTTAGTGACATTTTCTAATTCTATAAAAGACATTAAATCACCCTTGGAATTATTTTGAAATAAATATATTATAATTATATATGTTCGTGACCTTTATATTAAAAATTTTTATAAATAATTTACACCAAGGATAGGTCAAATGAAAGACGACCATTCATTGCAGCCCGGGCTAATGATATCCCATCTGCGCCTGCATAAATCATATCCTGCGCCGATTTAAGATCACGGATAGAATTGTTGCCTATTAAAAATATTTCCGTGTTTTCTTTAATCTTTTTGATAATATTAAGATCTGCATGGTTAAATCCTGGCTTCATGGCATCTACATGCAAATAATCTGCTCCAGCTTCTTCAATAACCTTTGAAATTTCAATATCGTCCACATTTTCTATATTTGCTCTTATCTTAACAGATACTTTGCTTTGAGCTCTTTTAACCACATTTCTTGTAAAATCATGTAATTTTTCAATGTCATGTAAAAGAGCCTGTCCACAGCCTATATCTGTTATTTCCGGCTGCCTACAATGGGCATTTATTTCAACCACATCAATTTCATTAATTTTTGATATTTCAATGACCTGATCTGGGGATGTTGAACGCAGATTTACTGAAACTTTCCCTTCCCATTCATCTTTAATAATAGTCGATTCTCTTTTTATTGTAGAAATGATATTTTCCTCTTTTATATCAAATTCCGGCCTGCCCCGTCGAATAATACTTTGACCAGCATTTATAGTTTCCTTATCTACGTTATAGCCCCCAATGGTCACCATATCAAACCCGTATTTGCTCATTTTTTTGCAAAAAGTTCCGTCTGTTATTCCCGCCATTGGCGCTAAAACTTCAATAAATCAACCCCATGATCTTAAAATATTTAATAATGGTAATAATTCAAATCAGTGTTTATGAAATTATATATAAATAAAGTAAAATATTTATTCTTTCATAACATGGACAAGATCGTAAGTAAACCCGCCCCTTATCTCTTCAAGAGCCAGATCTGCCAGATTAGCAGCTTTTTCGGCTGTTGGAGCTTTTCCAACCCCTGCTTTGAGTGCTATGTTTGTTTCATCCTCAATTTCTTCAATTATTTTTAAAAGTCCTTCAGGCTTAAGTCCGTTGCATGGGGACATGAAATTATCTCCACCTATAAAGAAGAGAAGTGATCCTTTTTCTATTAATTTTTTCATTAAAAAGTGCTGGACTCTATTTACAATAAAAGAAGTATCATAAGCAGGAATAATGTCAGTTAAAGAATCAGTAATTCCATTTATATCAATGTGTGCAATTTGAACAAAGCTATCTTCTTTGTTTACAAGACCCTCTATAGCCAGAACCTCGCTACGTTCTTCGGATTGTGCACCACCATAATTTTGAAGTGCTGCTGTAGCATCTCTTTGGGCTTCATAGGGTGTTTCAGCAGCCCCTACACCCATACTTACTGTAATTGGATATCTATTACCTATTGAACGCTGTATTCTCATGTGATCTTCCATTTCGACATTATTAGTTATTGCAAGCATGTTATCAAAGCGGGTGAAAAAAACTAGTCCTCCTTTGGCTGCAAATTGTCTCTGAAGATCTGCATAAAGTTCTGCCTGTAAAATCTGTAAATCTGCTTCGGCCCTTGGTGTTGGAGTAACGGTCCAGGGCCCATAATTATCAATCTGAATTAAAGTCATCTGTATCATAAAATTTCACCCAAAACAATTCTGGCTAACATCACTTTATCATCCATAGTCTTCATGTTTGTGTTTGTTGTCATAACATCAGATATTAGTTTTTCTATTTTTTTCTTGGATCCTTCATCTTCATTATCTATAATAAACCTGTCCATAAATTCCTGATAAATATTTGCAATTCCAGTGCAGGATACTTCAAAACCCTTAGCATTCATAAATTTTGCAGCAGGACCGCTTACGGGATTCTTCCCAATAATAGGAGATACCGCCACAACATATACTTTTTTAAGGACTTCTTTAACTCCTTCCATTGAAATTATTGGCCCTATAGATGTAATTGGATTAGAAGGCCCTATAATAACCATATCTGACGATTCAATTGTTCTAATTAAATTAGTTGATGGTTCAACTTCATTATATATAATATCTTCTACTTCAGGATTTCCTTTTTCTTCAACCAAAAATTTATGAAAACTCATCTCGCCCTTATCTGTAATGATCTTTATATTTGATTGCTCATCACTCATGGGAATAATTTTCGATTTAATACCTAAATTCTTTCTCTGGATATCTACAACCTTAGAAAGAGGATATTTATCCATTAATAAAGTTTTTTGGATTTTAAAGGCCCTATCTTTATCTCCAATCCTTAAGATTTCATTATATCCAATTTTTTTTAATGTTTCATGTGTTATGAATGTATCATCATGGATGCCATACCATGTTTCTTCATTTATCATTCCTGCAAGGGTATACATCACAGTATCTATATCCGGTGCTATGTAATTTCCAGATATATATGTATTTTCAACAGTATTTACAATTACATTAATATCTTCAGGATCAATGATCTTAATTATTCCCTGAATTAATTTTGGAGTACCTGTTCCACCAGAAAGTATGGATATCATATAATCCCTTAAATATATTAATTAAATTAAGCTATCTAAACACGTCGTGTTTTTTAGATCTTACCAAATCCTTTGAAGTGGCTTCATTATTTTTTAATCTTTTGGTGTATTCAACACCCTTTATTAAAACAACAGGTATTCCCTCATCAGCCTGACCCATTAAAATCGATGCTGCTCCCGCTAATTCATCTGCAACTGCTATACTTGTTGTTTGAAGTTCTCTTCCATAAAGATCTTTTTCTCCTTTCCTATCCCATAACGGATTCATGCCCGATATTCCAACTGCAGTTCCAATAGCTCCTTCTCTAAAGGCTCTTCCCTGAGTATCAGATATTATAACAACAATCTCTTTACTGGTCGCTTTTTCTATACTTTCCCTAGTTAAAGCAGCACTCCTATCAGGATCGGCAGGAATTGGAGTTGCAAGCCCATCATCAACATTTGATTCATCTATACCTGCATTAGCACATACAAATCCATGTTTTGTTTCTGAAATTATAAAATCAGGCCCAACTTTTATTATTTCGTTTGATTCCTGAATTATAGCCTCAACAAGGCGTGGATCTTTTCCTGTTTTATCTGCAAGTTCCTTAGCTTTGAGACTGGGTTTAATGGAATCCAGATCAACTATATTCCCTTCTGCTTTTGCAATTATAGTTTCAGCTATTACAAAAACATCGCCGTCTTCAATCTCAATATTCTCTTTATCTATTGCATTTAATATTAAATCTGCAATATCATCCCCTTCGTTTATTAAAGGGATACTTCTAATTCCAATAAGTCTAATTTCCATTAATTCACCTAAAAAGATAAGATAAAGTTATAGGGAAGCAATCTTCCATTCTTTATCTGCAAATGCCG
This sequence comes from Methanobacterium sp., assembly GCA_030017655.1. Taxonomy (NCBI): domain Archaea; kingdom Methanobacteriati; phylum Methanobacteriota; class Methanobacteria; order Methanobacteriales; family Methanobacteriaceae; genus Methanobacterium; species Methanobacterium sp. The sequence continues at coordinate 49,421 of JASEIM010000005.1, forward strand.
CCACTGAATCAACGGGGTTGGTGAATTTTTCAAATTCTCCACCATCAAATATGAATTGAGCAGCCTCATCTGCATTGCTACAAATAAATTCAACATAATTGGGCTTTATATGTTCATATGTGGAGATATATGAGCATTCACCAGTATTAACCTTCTCAACAATGACACTTTCCTTAGTAACTATTCCTATATATGACTCCCCTTCCAAAGTTGTTGCTCCGGCAATACGAGGAGTATTAAAATCATCTTTCTCATAATCCATAGTAAGTAATGTTAATGCAATTGAATCCCTAATATCCATTCCAGAAGCAATTTTTTCTGCAATTATATCCGTATGAGCCCCATTTGAGACCACTGCAACATCATCAACTATCCTTATACAGTTATAAGCAATATAAGGGTTTTTAAAGACATCAGTCTCATGCCCTTCTTTAGGTACAATTGCTGCCCTATCTTCAAAAGTTTTCACCATCCTATTTGGGAAAGATCGGCTTGAAACCCTGTATGCAACGAAATTTCCCTTTTCTGTACATCCTACCGCTAATATTCTTCCAAGATACATTTTTTCACCTCTGAATATAATATTAATTAAAGTGATTCAAAACATTGTATGACCTAAGAGCTAAACTAACTTTATTTTAAATTTTTAGTCACCAGGAGTTTTTACAGCTTTATCTGGGGAAAATCCGAGTGGTGTGGTTATAATTATCTCTCCATTTTTTGGTCTGATAATCATTTCGCCCCCATCAATTACATCTGTATGAACTGCAATTGCCCCGTCCTTTATGTAGCCTGACATATCCTGTCCATTAACCGTGACCTTTTTAAGCCCTGCTACAGGGATTAAATAGTATTCAGTCGGCCCATTGCTTTCGGTTATTTGGGGCTTTCCATAATCTGATTGGGATGAATCAGTCGCAGAAAAACTGCTTGTAACCATTAGAAATATTAAAATAGTAAAAACAACATCAATAAATGGAACCATGTTGAACCGGGGATTATTTTCGCGTAATTTGCTCCTATATTTATTTACATTAAGAGTCATAGAATCACTTCTTTACTGCATCAATTTACTTTCAATAATTTCCGCCCGGGTATTGCATTTTTCCATAATAATATTGGAGATACTTTTTTCAAGCATGCTGGGTTTAAAAGCTACCCATATATTTGCATCAGGATCATCAATTTCTTTAACCTTTACAATTCCTTCAGATTCCCTTAATGCATCAATTGCTCCTTCAGGTTCAATTTCAACTTTTATCCTCATTACTGCAGTTCTCCAGTTGGTCATTTTTTTGGCAATCTCTATTTTATCCATCTCATTTTCTATTCTGCTTGTTATATTAGAATAAAGAGGAAGTAAAATTATTGCCACAGTAAGTCCTGCTATGGTGGTAATTAATGAAATATAAATCCCTCCCGCCATTGCAGTGGGACTTGCATCCACACCAAGCGCTTTAAATGTGTACCACATACCGAGAACTGTTCCTATAAGTCCTAAAAGCGGGGCTATTTCAATTATCATCTTTATGGTGCCCAAACCCTTGGTCATGCTTCCTATTTCAACAATGAAAACACGTTCCATAGCATCTTCAACTTCAATCTTGTTTCTGTAACCGATTTTTAAGGCTTCTGAAATTATTTTAGAAATAGGATTATGATATTTACCAATGGATCGTAAGGCTTCAAGAGATCCTCCTTTTTCCATTGCATCATTTACTGTTCCCATAATAAGAGGAGGGGAAATTTTGGATATTTTTCGTAAATAAAATATCTTCTCAATTGAAGTTATGAAACCATATATGCCTATAATAGCTATAATATAAGTTATGACTCCTCCGCTTTTAAACATCTCCAGTATAGTGCCCAAAGTACTGCTTAGAAACTCATATATCATTGTGCATCAGTCCTCGCGGTTATAATGTTCATGGTACCTCAATAAGTATCTGATATTTTTACTGTTTTAACTGCTTTAAATAATATTTATCTGAATATATATTGATTACAGTTTAATTATTAAATTATTTTTGATTCTTTTTTACAGTTGCCCATGATTTTCTAACGAAGTATGGCAAATTTTCATAAGAGAAACGTTTTAAAAATGCTATAGTTTTAGGATCACTAGGATAACCAGAACCTACATCTCTGTATTCCTTTCTTATTTTTTCAATTTCCATATCCCGCTCAACTTTAGCAACTATAGAGGCTGCGGCTACAATTGGATATTTATCCTCAGCTTTATGTTCTGCTATAACCTTAAGACCGTTTCTGAAATTCTCCATTTCATCACAAAATCTCTGAGGCTTAACATCAAGACAATCTATATATGCAGTATCTGGATTGGACATGCCAATTACTTTTTTAATGGCTATTTTTTCAATTTCATTTAGATTAATATCTTTAGCCCTTAAATTATCTATGTCGATGGCTTGAATATGAACTGTATGACATTCAGCAATCTTATTTATTCTTCTTGCCATTACTTTTCTTCTTCCGGGAGTCAAACGTTTAGAATCTTTTAATTGAAGCTTTTCAAGTTTTTCAAGTCTTTCTTCTTCAATTGCAACTCCGCATACAACAAGAGGTCCAATTACCGGCCCTCTCCCTGCCTCATCTATGCCTATAATTTTCATTGTTTCAAAAAAAAGATTTATATAATAAAAAAGAATTTGGTTTACTTATTTTAAAAAATAAGTAGATTTTATTTCATTGCTTTTAAACGGACTTCTGGTTCAAGTGCTCTTGGCTCTGCAGCAACAATTGCAGCTCCCTTTGCAACAACAGTCATGGGATCATCTGAAATTTCAACAGGGATCCCTACTTCATCGAATATTCTTTCTTTAAGGCCTTTTAGCTGTGAAGTTCCACCCACAACTACAGTTTCCTTATAAACACCAGAAATAAGTTCTGGTGACATTCTTTCAAGTATAGCTGCCAGTGCTTCAATAAGTTTTGCTACCACTGGTTCAGCAGCTTCTGCAACCAGATTTGAATCAATCTCTACTTCTTTTGGTTTGTTGGTTTCCATATCTTTCCCAATTACTGTGGTTTTTGTAATCTCGATATCTGAACCTGAATTAACCATCCCAATTTCTATTTTAGCTTTTTCAGCCTCATGAATTCCTATTTCAACACTGTACATTTCTTTAACTTTATCTACAATGTTATCATCAATATTATCCCCGCCGAGTCTTACCGTCTCAATATCTGTGATTCCACCGAGAGATATAACCACAATATCACTTGATCCAGCGCCAATATCGATTACCATTGTACCTGATGCCTCTGCAATTGGTAATCCTGCACCTATTGCTGCTGCAAGTCCTTCACTTATAACTAAAACATAGCTTGCACCTGCTTTTCTACCTATTTCTTCAACAGCATTCTTTTCAACTTCTGATGCATCTCCAGGAATACCAATAACTATTCTATCAATAGTATCCATTGAATCTCCTGAACCTCTATCCATTGCATATATTAGAAGCGCTTCTGCCTGTGCAACACTTTCAATAACTCCCTTTCTTAGCGGCCTTACTGCTACAATATCTTCTGGAGTTCTTCCAAGCATTGATTTTGCATCATCACCAACTGCGAGCACATAAGATGGATCTTCTTTTTTTACAGCCACTACAGATGGAATTTTGTATAGATCAAATTTATCTCCGGATGGTTTTGCTACAACAGTGTTAAGCGTTCCTAAATCAATTCCTAAAGTATTTGCAATTCCTTCCTTCCTAATTTCCTCTTCTTCTTCTTTTTTTCTAAAAAGACGCATTTTATTCCTCCTTTATAACATCTTTAAATCTTATTACGAATATTTTATTTGAATCTGCAATTTCTTTGATTTTTTCCATATATTCTTCATCACTGGATAATAAAACCGTAGAAAGTGCAACATCCGCCATTTTAAACAATGGATCTGTGATATTTCGGATAAACATAGGTAACCATTTAGTTATATAAACATCAGACTCTATAAAACCAGTAGTTTTATCTTCTAAAATAAAGGATGCTTGAACTGTACTTTTTTCAACATCTCCCAAAAACTTTTTAATATTATCTTCAGGCCCCACAACCAGTATTAAATTTGATTCTTCTTTTGCATAATAAGGGGCTATTTTAAGGTAAGCTCCACCATTTTCTTTAGATATCAGGCTTAAATCTCGTATTTTATCTGTATCGCCGTGTAACATTATAAAATCAAATTTTTTGGTTACAAATGATTCTCTTGAAGTGACATGCTCTCTAAAAAGTATTTTTACTCTTTCTTTATCTAATATGGATTCATATGCAATTGTATTAACCATATCTTCATTACCTGCTATAACACACCATATTTTGTCTGAATCCTGCATTGTTGAAACTTTTGCAGCCTTTCTTAATGTTTTAATTTTATTTTCTATCATCTGTAACACGTCTTCATTTCATGATACATTTAAGGATTACCTTTTTTCAAATTATTCTAATATTGATCTCAAGTCTTATACAATATATTATAATATAATTTTGTACAAAGACATCGAAATAAATCTATACATTTATGACAATTATTTAACATAGATAGTTATATAAACTTTTATAAATTGCTAATATGGAATTCAAAATATGTATCTCATTATGAATCAAAAATAAATATTATATAGATTAATTTAACAAAAAAATATGTTTAAATGGTTTATTTTCTTAATGAAATCTTTAATGTATAATAAAATATTTAAAATTAATTAAAATCCATAATATTGAGTAAATATATTATATAAACTATTAAAACAGAATCAAGCTATTTATTAAAATTTAAAATTGTGATTGGATGTTCGTTAAAGGAACTTTAAAAAAAGCAGGGATATTATTAACCTTATCAGTTTTACCATTCCTATTTGGATATGCTCTAGTTAGCTTCATAATATTTTCAGCTATTGCTTTTATTATGCAGTTTTTTAGAGACCCCAATAGAAAAGTACCTCAAGATAAGGGAGTAATAGTTGCTCCAGCAGATGGAAGAATATTGAAAGGAAAAATTGACAAAATAGAGATTGTTGAACATGATGATCCTTTAATGGAACATTTACTTGAAAAAGGTGAGAAAGGGATTCGTGTAAGTACCTTCATGTCTCCATTTGATGTCCATGTCAACAGAGTTCCTGTTTCTGGAAAAGTTATAAAAACAAAATATTGTCCTGGAAAATTTAAAATGGCTCTTGGAGACATAGAAACCGTGAATGAAAAGAATTTGATTGTTATAGATTCAGAGTATGGGAAAATTGGAGTTATTCAAATTGCAGGTTTTGTGGCAAGACGTATAGTGCAATATGTTAAAGTAGGCGATGAAGTCCAGATAGGAGATAGAATAGGGATGATAAGATTTGGATCTCGCGTAGACCTGATATTACCCCATAAAAATTGTAAATTATTGGTTAAAGAAGGAGATAAACCAAAAGCTGCAGAAACTATAATTGCTGTGATGAAAAATGAATAAAGAACGCAGCACCATAATATGCAATTAATTAAGCTATTTTTACTAAAAGTATATTTAATACTTAGTATCCATTAGATAATTGGAGTTATAACATGAATATCAGATCTTATACCTCAATTGCAGATTTATTTTCTATTGCAAATGCATCTTCCGGTTTTTTATCTATTATTATGGCTTCAATGGGTGATCTTGTTTTAGCTGCTAAATTCATGTTAATTGCAGTCATTTTTGATTCTATTGATGGATGGGTAGCAAGGAAAATAAAAAGAGAAGATGAATCTGGATTTGGAAGAAATATGGATTCTTTATCCGATATTGTGTCATTTGGAGTCGCTCCCGGAATGCTGCTTTACATATCATGTATGCAATACGGAATAACCTATGTTAACATGGCTATAGCTCTTTTAGTAGTAATATGCGGGATATTGAGACTATCTAGATTCAATGTAACAGCTGATTTATATACAGATAAATTTATCGGTTTACCTATTCCTACAGCTGCATTAATACTTGGAACTTTCTATCTTTCAGGTTTTTTCAGAGAATACTTGGCACTGCTCATAATGATACTTGTATCTTTACTAATGATAAGCACATTCGAATATCCAAAAATTAGAGATATGAGAATACTTTTAGTGGGTAGTATATTACTCATTGCAACACTTTTACCTCAAAAAATTATATCCTATGTTGCAAGTTTTCCCGTAAAGCTTTTATTTGTTATCGTGCTACTATACTTATTGGCTGTACCAATTATAGAATTATATAACAGATTCTTTAGAAGTGGTCCAAATGTTAGATAAAATACGTGGAAAAAAGAAAAATGATAAAGATACTCCTGACCTCAGGGGTAAAAATAATAAAAAGGACGATTCTGAAGTTAAAGGTCGTCTTAAAGGCATGGTAAGTAGAGTAAGAAAAGATAAAGATACGGAAAAGGAAGATAAGAAAGCTCCCCCTGAAAGAAAAATGCCTCGACCAATGCCTAAGCCCACACCTAAAGTTGAGGGTAAACCAAGGCTAAGACCTCCTGAAAAGAAACCTGAACGTAAAAGGCCAGGAATGGGTGCCGCGGTAGGCGGCTTTGGAAGAAGAATTCCTGATGATGATCAAAGAACACTTATAGGTGCAGCTGTTTTTGGACTTATACTTATAATAATTGTTGCCGCAGGGTATTATTTCTTAGTTTATGCACCTTATCAGGACGCTTTAGGAAATGCTAAACAAATGAAGATTGATGAGGTAAATACCTATTTTACTGGGCCTCTAGCATTAGATCCACGGAAAACATTACTTTTAGCTGAAGTAGATGGAGCAGTTACGCCAGATCAGGCACTTGCAGTTGATGTATTGGGTCCTGCAACACAGGCTTGGAGAGAATATCAAAACCAACAAATTAATGATAAAAAAGATCCCTATGGAAGAGTTATGATAACTTACGCTGCTGCTGGTAAAAAGAACGTAATAGTAAAAGTCGCTGATTCTCAAAAACTTGTAAATGAAGCAGATGCAAGTGTACTGTCCAACATGGTAATTAAAACCCCAGACACAGTTGCTATTCCAATAATTATTTCCAGACTACAAGCTGCAGGCGGTCTGATTAATGTTGGTAATAGTGTTGATGTATATCTAATGAATGCAACAGAACCAGAAACTCAAAACCAGACTAACCAGACTGAAACACAGGTAACAAATGAGAGTATACCTCAAATAAGCGGCGCAACCGTTCTTGCAATCTTGAGGGCAAGAGATAGTGGTGTCATAACTGCCAATAAAACACATGCTCAAACTATCGCCATCAATCAGTTAATTCAAAGTAATTCACGGAGTGAATCAGCCAATCAAGATGTCGAGCAACTCATAAGAGCAGTATCTGCCAGAAACTGGGATCAAAATGAGGTAAGCAACTATCTAAGACAATATGGTTGGAGATTATCTGACTTCGAAAGAACTTCAAATCTTGGAGAACTTGATGCACAGTACCTATTATTACTAGAAGTTCCAAGGGAAGATTCAATATTCCTTATAAGGAACATGAATAACGTGATATTAACTGTCCCGACCCAACAAGCTCCAGATTGGATGATTAGAGAGCTTAAAGCCATATATGGATAAAAATATAAGTAAGGGGAAAAGGGATTTCAATGGATCTAAATAAAGTATGTGTTGGAATGATATTCTTAGTGGCATTGTTAGGAATTTCGTTTACCACTTCCGAAACTAACAATGTGTATGGTGCAGATATCTGGTCTGGATCGGGGGGAGATCTCTGGTCTGGATCAGGAGAAATTTCAGGAGAACAATGGGTTAATGGATCCAGAAGTAATGTGGGTATGACCGGCCTTACTGCTACCATCCATCTCCGTATCAAAAACAACAATAAACATGTTCAATATTTCAAAATAAGTCAGATATACAATTCAAATAATCAATTGAGCGATAACATTTATTGGACAGTTCTCTGGACCGAACCAGATGCAGTGCGAATGATAAAATCAAATTCACCCACATATTTGGGCGGTGAATGGGGATGGAAGATTCAACCAGGACAAACAAAGGAAGTTACTTTCAAAGTTGCTGCTAATGGGATTTTTGGCGTTTACCCTGCATATATAACAAACAACAATACTGTTGATAATATGTACTGGCCCATTATACCAGAGCCTGGCATTTATGCATCATGGTTTTTCCCGAATGAAATTGAAATGTTAAATCCTGCTTTAGATCTGCAATACTGGAAGGGTACATTCCATTTCCACCTCCGAGATTATGATCCTCAAGGACAGAGTCTTTCAGGAATTGTCAGAGGTCCAATTATACCCGTAGATTCAAAGCTTGTAAGTGTAAGTCCTAGCTGGAATTACTTTAAAGACAAAGATCTATATTTGGGTACAGATACAGTAGCTTGGGATGTTAGAATTCATCCCGGATGCAATCAACAGTATTACTACACCTATGTCTGGCCAGCATCATCAAGTTCATCTTCTAGCGTAGCATCTTATTCATCTCCATCTTCAGTTCCAAAAACCAGTGCAGCAAAAACAACCCCATCAGTTCCCACCAAAGACACAGGAGTTCCTTACGGCTTATTTGTAATAGGAGGTATCATTGCCGCAGGCAGTGTGATTTATGCCAGATACCTGAGATAAAACAGACAAAGATAACTGAAGATAACTTTAATACGCCGATACTACAATACTATATACTACATGAAATTATCAACATTTTTAGTTATAATAGGGCTGATAATTATCTCCCTCTACTTTTTAGTTGAAGTAAGCTATTATGCATCTGCTGAAACTGTACTCGAAAATAAATCAGATGTTCCCCGCTTATTAATACCTAAAATAAATGTTGATCAAAATATTAACAATAAATCAATATCTTATGGCATATACCACGAACCTAAATCCGCAAAACCAGGATTCGGGACTACTATTTTATTTGGGCATAGAACATTCTATGGTTCTCCATTTTTAAATCTTGATAAGCTTAAAAAGGGAGATAAAATAACTGTGGCATGGCCTGAAATAGGTAATGTCGAATATACTGTAGAAAAGTCTTTTATTGTCCCTGCATCTTATCGAATGTCCGTTGAACAGGGCAAAACCCTTTTTTTGATAACATGTTATCCTCTGGGTTCAAGTAAAGAAAGATTAATTATACAGGCAAATCAGACTAAAATATATCCATTTCAGATAATAAAAAAAGAGGATATGTCTAAAAAACCCTATGCCTTTGCATTTATCGGCCTATTCCTTGCAATTGGCCTTATATTAGACTATGCATACCCTGTTAAAGAAGACAAGATAATATTATTTATAACAACAATTGCATTAACGTTGTTTTTACTATTTGGCTATTTTTTTCCCATTCCTGCAGAACAGTTGACTTCATATTTATCAAATTTAAGCAGTTTCTTTGGAGGTTGAGAAAAATCAAAGATTTTTCGAACCCCCCAAAAATAGAAAATTTTTGAGGTTGATGAAAAAAGAGGATTTTCGACAGCAAAAAACGAAGCCTGTAAATTTTTAATTTTCACTGCATCAAAATCTTTGATTTTGATAGTTTTTGAAGGATAGTTATTATAAAAACCGGTGATTAAATGGATGTGGACAAAAAATTTTTTAATAATATTTCAAATAGAGAAAGAGCAATATTTGAAGGTGGAATTACTATTGGGGCCTTATTTCACCAGTTTATTGGGACTCCAATAAGCATAGAAAGCGTTCCTGCACTTGAAAAATCCATTGAAGAAGCAATGGAACTGCAACCATGCATAGAAAAAGTAAAAATAAGAATAAATAGAAAAATGCTCGAAGATTCAAAAAGTAAATTCGAATACACAGCATTAAGTGGGGAAATGATGGATATAACGATCATTTCAAAATATAACGATAAAAAAGCAGTTATACGGATGAAATATATTGAAGAACTTAATTATCCGTTGATGTATGTAGAGGAAGTGGACAAATAATTAGAAAACTATAAAATTTTAACATGTTTCTAAAGCATGTTATCCCTTAATAACAGTTGTATTTGGCTAATTTTTATCCTTGTATTAAAAAAGTAAAATTTTATAGATACATCTATTTTTATATTATTAGATATACATATTTCATTTAAGACCACTATTTTAAACCCAAATTTCTGAATATAAGAGGATATTATGATAAAAATAGATGAAGATTTATGTAAAGGGTGCAACATATGCACAGAATTTTGCCCCCGTAAAGTTTATGAACAGTCCAAGGAACTGGACAAAAAAGGAGTGCATCTTCCCGTACCAGTAAATGAAGAAAAATGCAGGAAATGTACCCTTTGCGCTCTTATGTGTCCAGATCAGGCTATAACTGTAGAGGAAAACGAAGAATAATAATTAATGTTTGGAGAACTAAAATATGAATACCACGCATTTTTTTATACAGGGAAATGAAGCATGTGCAAGAGGAGCTATTAAAGCAGGCTGCAGATTCTTTGCAGGTTATCCAATAACCCCTTCTACTGAAATTGCTGAAGATATGGCAGTATTTCTACCAAAAGAAGGTGGATCGTTCATACAGATGGAAGATGAAATCTCTGCACTCGGTGCAGTCATAGGAGCTGTTTGGGGCGGTTTAAAAGGAATGACCGCGACATCAGGACCTGGATTTTCTCTAATGCAAGAACATATAGGTTATGCTGCCATGACAGAAACACCTCTGGTGATTGTAGATATGCAGCGAGGTTCTCCTTCAACTGGGCAACCCACAATGGCCTCGCAGAGCGATATGATGCAGGCAAGATGGGGATCTCATGGTGATTATGAAATAATAGCAATTTCACCTTCATCAGTACAGGAATGTTTCGATTTTACAGCAGAGGCATTTAATTTAGCAGAAAAATACAGAGTTCCAGTAATGGTAATGGCAGATGAAATTATAGGACATATGCGGGAAAAAATAGCCGTTCCAGATAAAGTAAACATAACCGCGAGAAAAATGCCCGATGAAGGGCCTGAAACATTTTTACCGTATAAAGCAGGGGCAGATGGAGTTTCGCCAATGCCACCATTTGGAGCAGGATATAAAATGCATATTACAGGATTAACTCATGATGAAAGAGGGTATCCTGACGCTTCAAGCCCTGAAGCCCATTCAAAACTTGTAAAAAGACTTTGCAATAAAATAATGGAACATAGAAATGAATTAACAAGAGTAAAAGAACTTTATAATGAAGATGCCGATATTATTGTGGTTTCCTACGGTGCTCCATCTCGATCTGCAGTCACTGCAGTTAAAAAAGCACGTGATGAAGGTATCAAAGCAGGGCATATTAAATTAGATATTGTATGGCCGTTTCCAGATGAAGTAATTAAAACTGCAGCACAACAGGCCAAAAATATTATTGTTGTTGAGCTGAATCTCGGTCAAATTGTGCATGAGGTAGAAAGAGTTGCAAAAGGCAACGCTGAAATTACTTTACTTCCAAAAATTGGGGGAGAAATGCACCAGCCCGATGAAATCCTAAAAATGATAAAGAAATTCCAGTAAATGTAATCTATTCACTTAATTCTTAAAGGAGATGAAGAAATGAATGATAAAACGAAAGGAAGTCGTTTTATAAACTATTTAAGAAGAGAAAGAATGCCTACCATTTTTTGTGCAGGGTGTGGTAATGGGATTGTTATAAACACATTCTTTAATGCCATGGAAATGGCAAAACTAAGCCTTGACAACATTACAATGGTTTCAGGGATTGGATGTTCCTCAAGAATACCAGGATATATAAAATGTGATTCGCTTCACACAACCCATGGAAGACCTATTGCATTTGCAACTGGAGTTAAATTAGCAAATCCTGATATGGATGTTGTTGTATTCAGCGGAGATGGTGATGCTGCAGCCATAGGGGGAAATCATCTAATTCATGGAGCAAGAAGAAATATAGATCTAACAGTAATTTGTATAAACAACAGTATTTATGGAATGACCGGAGGTCAGATAAGTCCAACATCTCCAAAAGGCAGTTTTGGGAGTACAGCACCATATGGAGCGCTTGAAACACCTTTTGATTTAGCTGAACTTGTTACTGCCGCTGGTGCAACATATGTGGCAAGATGGACCACTGCACATCCATTACAGCTTTCAAATGCCATTAAAAAAGGTCTTCAAAATAAAGGATTCTCATTTATCGAGGTTATATCCCAGTGTCCAACTTATTTTGGCCGAAAAAACAAAATGAGGTCCGCAGTGGACATGATGAAATGGATGAAAGAGCAGAGTGTTGTTAAAAGAAAAGCTGAGAAAATGAGTGAAGAGGAACTTGAAGGAAAACTTATTGTTGGTGATTTTGCAGATAGTATCAGGCCTGAATTTTCAGAATCCCTATGCGAATTGGTAAACCAGAAATGCCAGGAAGGGTCGCCTGAAGCTGTTAAATCTGCTTATAAAACCGAATTATAACTTAAAAATTTAGAGGGTTTAAATTGCGAAAAGATATAAGAATTGCCGGATTTGGTGGACAGGGGATAATTCTTGCTGGAATCGTTATTGGAAGAGCTGCATCTCTTCATGATAACTTATTTGCTGTTCAAACACAGTCTTATGGTCCAGAAGCAAGAGGCGGGGCTTCAAGGACAGAAGTAGTAATAAGTGACAGTGAAATAGATTATCCAAAGGTTCAATATCCTGATATATTTGTTGCAATGTCTCATGAGGCTTTAATGGCTTATTTAGAAGGTCTTAAAGATGGAGGAATATTAATCGTTGATCCAGATATGATAAAGGAAGAAGAAGTGCTTCCATTTGTAGAAAAACATAATATTAGCTATTTTAAAGCCCCGGCAACAAAAACAGCTGCAGAAAAAATTGGACTCAGTATAGTGGCTAATATTGTAATGATTGGTGCAATAACAAAAGCAACTAAAGTTATATCTGAAGAAGCGGCTAGAAAAGCTATAACAGAAAGCGTTCCTCCAGGAACAGAAAAAAAGAATCTTGCTGCCTTTGAAGCAGGCATGGAACTTATTGATGGGGGTTAATAAATTGAAATTCTTTGAATACAGTGCAAAGGAACTATTCAAAAAAGAAGGTATTCGAGTACCTGAAAGCTACATTGCAGTAAACGGGAAAGAGGCAAAAAAGGCGGCGGCAAAAATAAATAAACCTGTTGCCTTAAAATCTCAAGTCCTTGTTGGAGGCAGAGGGAAAGCTGGAGGAATAAAATTCGCAGATACACCTAAAGATGCTAAAAAGGTTATTAAAGAAATTTTAGGTATGGAAATTAAGGGAGAAAAGGTCAATAAGGTGCTTGTTGAGGAGAAAATGAATATTCAATCAGAATTCTATATAAGCGTCGTGATGGATAGATCCGCTAAAAAACCCCTTATAATGGCAAGTACTGAAGGCGGAGTTGATATTGAAGAAGTAGCCAGAAATAATCCTGATAAAATAGTTAAATATTATATAAATCCTCTTGATGAATTCATGCCCTATGAAGCTCGTGAAATAGCCCTTAAGATGGGTGTTCCAAATGAGATGATTTCACAGATGGGCAGTTTCATAATTAAACTATTCAATGTATTTAAAAAATACGATGCCAGTATTGCAGAAATCAATCCGCTTGTTTTAACTCCTGAAGGACTTGTCGCTGCTGATGCAAAGCTTGAAATTGATGATGATGCACTCTGGAGACATAAGGAGTTTGCAGAACTTGAAGAAGCTAAAAAAGATGAATTTGCCTATGTTACACTTGACGGAGATATCGCAGTAATAGGAAACGGTGCAGGGCTTACATTAACAGGAATGGACATGATAAACCTCTATGGAGGAAAGCCAGCCACATTTCTGGATATCGGTGGAGGGGCATCACAGCAGAATATCGCCCGGGCAATAAATCTCGTAATCAGCGAACCTAATGTTAAAGTAATCTTCCTAAATGTGCTTGGTGGAATAACTCGTGCAGATGACGTTGCAAATGGAGTTATAGATGTTTTGAATAGTTCTGAACGTAAAGTTCCCCTCGTTATAAGACTTACAGGAACAAATGAAGATGAAGGGCAGCGTATTTTGACTGAAGCTGGTATACCCTTTGAAACTTCTATGGAAGCTGCTGCAAAGAAAGCTGTTGAGATCTGTGATTCTATGAACTAATTTTCATGGTGAATTAAATGCCAAAAACTGAATTATCTGATAATAAACAAACAGAACCCATACAAATACTTAAACCACTTGATCCTCGAAATAACTTGGCCAGTGGATTTATAGAACGCATGCGAGAAATTATTGGCGATTTTAAAAAGGAATTGGATGAAGATGAATTTATTCATGTTCAGGTGATTCTAAATGATGGTAGATGCATTACAGCGAAGTATTTTGGATGGTATGATCCCCATATGGTGACTGTTAGGGGTACTGACAATAATGGAAACCAGATCAAGGCTTTAATGCATCCTGTAAACACCCAAATTGTTTTAACTGTTTTTAAAAAGAAATCCGGCGAAAAGAAAATTGATCTTGAGTTTCAGAAAGGTTATCAATAAAATTTTCACATTATTTATTTTCTAATTTTCCGATTTTGTTTTTTTAATAAAAGAGCATCGACCTCTTCAGCTATGGGATGAAAATCTTTCCTGAATTCTTCAAGGATATTCCTTGATTTATTCAATTTATCCCTTGACTTTTCTTCCATTCCCTCTCTTGCAGCTAATAATGATTCATAATTGGTAACTACTGCTTCCTGTAAATTAATCAGAGCTCGTAAAATTTTTTGTTTTAAGGAAGTATATTCAGAGGGAGGATCGCTCTTCTCATACTCTGAAAATATTGATTCTATATTTTTTCGGATATTATCCATTTGATTGCAAGCTTCTTGATTACTAATTTTACCCTGAAATTCTTTATCCATAACCTCTCTAATCAAAAGAAGAAGAACACCTGTTTCATTCAAGTATTTTTTACTTTTCTTTAAAAATTGCCTTTTAGTCATTCTAAACATTGGTTTATACACCACTTGAAGGGGTTAGAATTTAAAAACTATATTTATATTTGTGTCTTTTAAGGCAAAAAAATCTTTCCAAATTCAACTTAAGTTCAGTCTTTAATACGTCTTACAGCTTCATCAAATAAAATCATTGATTTTTCTAAAACCATACGAATGGAGTAGTCGCATTTATGGTGTAGATCAATGACATAACTGGATTTATCCTCATTTCCCACCAGAACAAGCGGATAAGTTCTACAAACCTGTGGTCTAACATCATATATTCTGCATCTTTTAGCCTCCAAATTATGAAATTTGCAAGGCATATCTTCTTTAAACATGAAATGGTCAGGATAATCCCTGTTCTTAACAATTTCATCTTTAAGATCTGGTTTAAACATGAGAATTGGATTTATTTCATCCTTGTGGATAAATATGGGTGATGATTCTCTACAACATGTACCGCAGTGGCTGCACCATTCAGGATGCTCATTTATAATCTGGTAGTCTGAAGGACCGCCAAAAAGCTCCAGACTGGCAATATCTGCAAGTTCTATTATTTCCTTAAGGTCAGATTTTTTTATTCCCATTTTTTTATATTTTTTAAGGGATCTCTTCTTCCTCAATTTCTTAAAAACAGTTTTTTCAAGGGATTCTCTCTTTACTAATTCGTCTCCATCATTTGAAATTTTTTCCCGGATATTTTCAAATAATTTCTTATCTATTAAAAGATCTCTTAACATATATTCACCAATTCTGATCCTATACTGTTGGAATACTGAATCCGGCGAGCCATATAAATACTGCATAATTTTTGAGATTGCATCTTAACTGAAACTTACACAATTCAATTTGTTTTTAATAATGATATTATTTACCATCAACTCAAAATAGAAAAGTTTATACTTTTAATCCATATATTTAAAGATTCAAAAAATGATCATAAAACTGTTTTAGCTTTTATGTTTAGAGGTATACAATGCTTAAAAAAATAGTTGCAATCCTTCTCATTTTTATGGTTCTCCTCACGGTCTACAGCTTAATTGAACCATATAACATCGAAACTAAGGAAATTGTATTAGAATCAGATCAGATTCCAGATGAATTCGACGGGACAAGAATGGTCTTTTTATCTGACTTCCATCAAAGTTCCTGGCCATTTTTTGACGGTAAAAGAACAGAAGATGTGGTAAATCAGGTGAATGCATTGAATCCGGATATAATTTTACTTGGAGGAGATTATGTAAGTAACGATTCAAGCCATATAAACTCCACATTTTCTGAATTATCTAAATTAAATGCACCTTCAGGAATTTATGGCGTATTAGGGAATAATGATCCTAAAGAAGCAACAATTAAAGCTATGTTAGACTCCGGAATTGTTTATATGAAAAATGGTGGGCTCTGGATAAAAAAGGGGAATTCAAAAATTCGGATTGGAGGAGTTGGAGATTTTTTAACTGATTCTCAAAATTCAAGAACTGCAATTGGAGATGCAACTGAAAATGACTTTGTAATTTTATTATCTCATAATCCTGATTTTTTTCCATATGCGGCCACCAAGTCAAAAATAGACTTGATGCTTTCTGGACATACTCACGGAGGACAGATTACTTTTTTTGGTATTTGGGCTCCCAATGTTCATTCTAAATACGGGCAGGAGTTTAGAACTGGTGTGAAAAATATAAATAACACCACTTTAGTTATCAGTAATGGTATTGGCACTTCCATATTGCCTGCAAGATTTTTTGCACCTCCCCATATTATAGTGTTAAAATTAAAAAAGAAATATTAAATTTTAGGAAATAATAGCGCTTTAGGCACCTATTTTTTATTTTTATTTAATTTAAAGATTTTGAATAGCATTTTCATTCTCATTTATCATATGATTAATATTTTTTTTGTATTAAATTCTTTTCTTATTCGATTAATCTCACATTAGGGCCATAATTTCTAATTAATAACATCCTAATTGTTATTATCTAATAACAACAGTTCTTATATTTCCTAAAGTTAATGCAAACTTTATATAGTAAAATGACCACTAATTATAAAATAACCTACGGTCACTAAGTGACTGTAGGTTAGTGCTGGGAAAAGTCTTTATCAGCAATTTGAAAAGAAGGAGAAATGTCGTCAATCGTTCTTTTCCAGGCTACAGAAGGTTTCAGGATAATATTAAACGAACTTAAATCATATTGAGCCGTTTTCCCTCCAGAGAACATAAAAACCAAAGTATTCTTTGGTTTACTCAGTATAAAATTTTAAAATTTTTCTGAAAAGCCACTGTAGCTTTTCTGAATATGACTTTTAAAATTAAAATAAAATTATTGAGGTTGAAGAAGATCTATGATTTTCTGAACATTCGAAATCGTTGATTTCAATGCTTGCAAAAACTTTCAGTTTTTGCAGCCGAGAAACGGAGTTTCTCATGCCCCGAACATCATGTTCGATGGCCACATAAATAAAAAAATTTATGAGGTGTAAAAGTTATGCCAACCTATGAAGACAGAATAGACCTATATGGGGTTGACGGAAAGCTTTTAGAAGAAAATGTTCCTTTAGAAGCAGTTAGCCCAATGGTAAACCCTACAATCGAAAAGATAGTGCATGAAGTAAAACGTTCAGTAGCTGTTAACTTAGCAGGGATAGAAAGCGCATTAGAAAATGCAGCTTACGGTGGTAAAGCAAATTTTGTTCCTGGAAGGGAATTAAAATTACCAATAGTTGAAAATGTGGACGTAATCTCTGAAAAAATCAGAAAAATGATTCAGGTTAGCGAAGATGATGACTTCAACATAAAACTGATCAATGACGGAAGTCAAATGCTCGTGCAGATGCCTACCCAGAGAATGACAATGGCAGCTGACTATACAGTTTCCACATTAGTTGCTGGTGGAGCAGTTGTCCAGGCAATCATAGACACTTTTGATGTTGGTAAATATGATGCACCTGCAGTTAAAACAGCAGTTTTAGGAAGATACCCTCAAACTGTAGATTTCACTGGTGCAAACGTCTCAGCATTACTCGGACCACCAGTCATGCTCGAAGGGCTTGGATATGGTCTTAGAAACATAATGGCAAATCATGTAGTCGCCATCACAAAGAAAAACACCCTTAACGCGGTAGCTTTATCATCCATTTTAGAACACACCTCAGCGTTTGAAACTGGAGACGCTTTAGGAGCTTTCGAAAGATTCCACCTTTTAGGAATGGCATATCAAGGTTTAAATGCTAACAATCTGGTATTTGACTTAGTTAAAGAAAATGGAAAAGGTACTGTTGGAACAGTAGTTGCATCAGTGGTAGAAAGAGCTCTTGATGATGGGGTAATTAAAGTAGCAAAAACCATGCCATCAGGGTTCAAAATGTATGAACCTAATGATTGGGCCCTATGGAACGCTTACGCAGCATCAGGCCTAATAGCATCTGTAATAGTTAACATCGGTGCAGCAAGAGCAGCTCAAGGAGTTCCTTCCACACTATTATACTACAACGATATACTCGAATACGAAACCAGCCTTCCTGGCGTTGATTACGGACGTGTAGAAGGAACAGGTGTAGGAATGAGTTTCTTCTCTCACTCCATATACGGAGGAGGTAGTCCTGGTACTTTCCATGGAAATCACGTAGTAACCAGGCACAGTAAAGGATTCGTTGTGCCTTGTGCAGCAGCATCAATGTGTTTAGATGCAGGTACTCAAATGTTCTCAGTTGAATCAACATCTGGATTGATGGGTACAGTGTATGGAGATATAGAATACTTCAAAGAACCAATTAAGTATGTTGCAGACGGAGCTAGAGAAGTAAAGGATAAATTATAAGAAAATTAGATTTGAGGCGGTAATATGGAAGAAATAAAGGCCGTTGATGTTAAAATATTTCCTTACAGGCGTTTAAAACCCGGAACAACTGAAAAAATACTTAACAGTATTATGGAATTTGATGGAATTTTAAGGGTTATAGTAAATGGAAATTCCATACCTAAAACTGTAGTATTCGGCCCTGCAAAAGGAACTCAGGTTAATCATGAAGACAGGAAGGTTATTAAAGTCAAAGAAGATCCCGTAGAACTTCGTGTATCTGTGGGGGAATTAATAATAACCGTAAATTATGAAAATCTTGATTTATTCCTTGAAAAATTGCAAAATCTGCTAGAAAATACTTTAAGCTTTGGATACGAAGTTTCAACAGGTATTTTCACTAAAACAAATATTACTGTTTCAGATTACTTAAAATTAGGTTATGGGATTGAGAATAACATTGATCCTCGTCTCATTGGAATGGTGGATCCTAATTCCAAGTCCCAAGATACTGTAAAATTAATAGGTGATTAAAAATGGCTTATAAAGCTCAATACTCCCCTGGAGAAACAAAAATTGCTGAAAACCGTAGGAATCACATGGATCCTGATTTTGAACTTAAAAAAATCAGGGAAATTGCTGATGAAGATATAGTTAATATATTAGGTCACAGAAACCCTGGAGAAGGTTACAAAAGCGTTCACCCCCCTCTCGAAGAAATGGATTTCGAAGAAGATATGATGAAAGAGCTTGTAGAACCTATTCCTGGTGCAGCTGCTGGTAACAGGACAAGATACGTCCAATTTACAGATTCAATGTATAATGCACCTGCTCAACCATATGATAGGGCAAGATCCTACATGTGGAGATTTAGAGGTGTAGATACTGGAACATTATCCGGAAGACAAGTTGTAGAAATGAGAGAATCTGACTTAGAGAAAATTTCCAAAACATTAATTGAAACTGAACTCTTTGACCCTGCAAAAACAGGAATAAGAGGTGCAACTGTTCACGGACACTCATTAAGATTAGATGAAAATGGATTGATGTTTGATGCTCTTCAAAGATATGTTTTCAACGAAGAAACTAAACAGATATCATATGTAAAGGATCAGGTTGGAAGACCTCTTGATGAGCCTGTAAACGTGGGAGAAGCTTTAGATGATGAACATCTCAAAGAAATAACCACAATCTACAGAAGCGATAATATCAGCATGCGTGATGATAAAGAAGCAATAGAAGTAGTCGAAACAATCCACGCTGCCAGAACCGAAGGTGGATTTGGATTAGATGTTTTCAAAAACGATTTAAAGCGTAAATTAGGTGAATAAAATGGCTGAAGATAAGAAATTTTTAAAAGCTTTAAAAGGTAAATTTAATGGAGATCCAAACGAAACTAGCACAGACTATTACTGTTTTGGAGGTTGGGAACAATCCCCTCGTAAAAAAGAATTCAATGAATACGCTGAAAAGATCGTTGCAGAAAGAGGAGGGCTTCCAGGTTATAACCCAGATATTGGGGTACCATTAGGTCAAAGACAGTTAATGTCCTACAAAATTTCTGGAACAGACACATACGTAGAAGGGGATGATCTTCACTTCTGTAACAACAGCGCTATCCAGCAATTATCCGACGATATAAAAAGAACAATTATCGTAGGTATGGATACAGCACACGCTGTGCTCGAAAGGCGTTTAGGTGTAGAAGTAACTCCTGAAACAATAAACGAGTACATGGAAACAATCAATCACGCACTCCCTGGTGGAGCAGTTGTTCAGGAACACATGGTAGAAGTTCACCCAGGTTTAGTAGGCGACTGTTACGCTAAAATATTCACCGGTGACGATACTCTTGCTGATGAATTAGATTCAAGATTCCTTATAGACATAAACAAGGAATTCCCAGAAGAACAGGCAGAAATGCTTAAAAAATATGTGGGTTCAAAAACCTACCAGGTGAGCAGACTACCAACAAGCGTCGTCAGAACCTGTGATGGTGGTACAACCTCAAGATGGTCTGCTATGCAGATAGGAATGAGTTTCATTTCAGCATACAAACTTTGTGCTGGAGAAGCGGCAATATCTGAATTTGCATACGCTGCAAAACACGCAGACGTAATTGAAATGGCTAACTTTTTACCAGCAAGAAGAGCAAGAGGGCCAAACGAACCTGGTGGAATTTCATTCGGTATATTAGCAGATATGATACAAACCTCAAGAGTATCAGAAGACCCTGCAGAAATAACTCTCGAAGTTATCGCAGCTGGAGCAGCAATCTACGATCAAATCTGGCTTGGTTCATACATGTCAGGTGGTGTCGGATTCACACAATACGCTACAGCAGCATACACCGACGATATTCTCGACGATTTCGTATACTACGGTATGGAATATGTACAGGATAAATTCGGTATATGTGGTGCTAAAGCAGATGATGCAGTCGTAAAAGACATATCAACTGAAGTAACTCTCTACTCTATGGAACAATACGAAATTCCAACACTC
Organism: Methanobacterium sp.; assembly: GCA_030017655.1. Taxonomy (NCBI): domain Archaea; kingdom Methanobacteriati; phylum Methanobacteriota; class Methanobacteria; order Methanobacteriales; family Methanobacteriaceae; genus Methanobacterium; species Methanobacterium sp. Next base: position 70,667 of record JASEIM010000005.1, read on the forward strand.
TTAGAAGACCACTTTGGTGGATCACAAAGAGCATGTGTAGCTGCAGCAGCAGCAGGTGTTTCCACTGCATTTGCAACTGGAAACGCAAACGCTGGAATTAACGGTTGGTACTTAAGCCAGATATTACACAAAGAAGTTCACAGCAGGTTAGGATTCTACGGTTACGACTTACAGGACCAGTGTGGAGCTTCAAATTCACTCTCAATTAGAAGTGATGAAGGTCTTATACACGAATTAAGAGGTCCTAATTACCCTAACTACGCAATGAACGTAGGTCACCAGCCAGAATATGCAGGTATCGCTCAAGCACCTCACGCTGCAAGAGGAGACGCTTTCTGTGTCAATCCTTTAATAAAAATAGCATTTGCCGATAAGAACCTTACTTTCGACTTCGAAAGCCCAAGGAAATCTATCGCAAAAGGTGCATTAAGAGAATTTATGCCAGCAGGAGAAAGGGATTTAATTAACCCTGCAGGTTAATAAACCTAAAATATATTATAAAATGTGGATTAATTCCACTATTCGCTCGAAAATTCCCTCAAAATTCGTAGAATTTTGGGGCATCAAAAATCGAAGATTTTTGAAAGCTATGAATTTTCGGCGCCCCAAACACACTTTGTGTGTTTGAGGGTTTTTTATTTTATTCATACTATATTTTTTTTAATTCTTTATTCCTAAAAAAATATTTTTTTGTAGAAGTTCAGATTTAATAAGTTTAAATCTTTATAATACCAAATAGAATATGTTAAATAGGTATTATCACCATATATCTTTGTATAGTTGGGATATAATTAAATGAAAAAGCATATTTAGCTAAATAGTATCAAAAAGACGGACATAAGAATATAACCTAATTATGGTGAATGCATGTCAATAGTGGAAAGAAGGGAAAGAGAAAAAAAGAAACGTCAAAATGATATTATAAATGCAGCTGAGAAATTATTTTTTTCCAAAGGCTTTGATAACGTTTCTATGAGGGACATAGCCAGTGAAGTTGAACTAAGTAAGGCAACTCTGTATCTCTACTTTCAGAATAAAGAATCATTATTCTTTGCCATTGTACTGCGGGGAACCCGAATTTTGAATTCTATGATTAGAAACGCAGTACAGAAAGAGGAAAAAGGTATTAATAAGGTGGCGGCTTTTAGAAACGCATATAATGATTTTACCCAACAATATCCAGATTATATTCAAATTTATAATTACTTTCAGTCCGGAAGATTCAATCTGGCGGATAAAAAAATTGGTAAAGAAAATAAAAGAATTAAAAACCATGCTGAGAATTCTATTCCTTACGTCAGTGAGTGTGCAATGGAAATACTTAAACTTCGTAAAGAAAGGTTTTCTCTTCTATGTAATTCCATCCAGAAAGGTATAGACGATGGGACAATCAGGAAGGATATTGATCCTGTTGAAGTTGCCGTTCTTCTATCTGCAATATCTAAAAGTTTATCTAATATACCTTCAGATCGAAAAAAAATACTTCAAGATCATGGAATAGATCATGAAAAATATTTCCTGGATGTTAGTGACTTAATACAACATATGATAATGAACAAAGACAAATGAAATAATCTTTACCTTTTCAGTGATATATGATCAAACTGAACTTGTAAAATATTTGACCCATTTAGATTATCCCAGTAAATCCTCAATCGATTATTTTAAAATATTGATAGTGTCCTTCAGTTCTAGTTTTGAACAATTAGCCATGTATACGCTGAAAACTAATAACATAATTAAAAAAGATTTTTTTATAAATATTTGAATTTTCATCATTATATCAGCAGATTTTTGACTTTCCATCTTAACAACTTTCATTTCTGAAAAAATACAACTTAGTTTAGGGCATCTTTAGATGATACATTTGAGCTGAAGATGTTTTAGATGCCCTAACCTGTTGTTTAATTGTTCAAGATCAATATAGATCTATTAAGGGGGGAGGGAAATGGCAATTAACGCTTTAAGTAATACCTTATAATGTTTTGCCATTACCAATTGAGATTAATCTTTAATCTATATAATACTTTCTATTTGTTCGGTATTATTACTTTAATTTTCATTTTTTATAAATCAGTAATAAAAAACATCGATAGTCAAAGAAAACAAAAAAATATTTCATAAAAAGTAAATCTTGTCCAAAATCCTCATCAATTCAAAAATTCTTAAACTCTTTTTCTAATAGTAACTGTATGGGCCATTACAAGGGCAGAAAGTAAAATATACGCCAGCATTGCAGAACCATTAAATGTTCTGTTAAATACAAAAAGACCAATGAAGGTTTGAGTAATAAATGCTGTCAAAGCTCCAATTAAGAGTGCTTCTTTTCCAAGATACATTCGACTTCCATTTTTTCTTTTACTTCTGTACTTTTTAAGTATAAAAAATCCAGTACAAATAACCAGTATTGTCCAGCCAAGAAACGCTAAAAGAACCCCATATCCAAAGTCAAAAGATATGCCGTATATTCCTGGAAGCATGTAATCTATATAATCTTTTTTGGTTACTAAAACCCCGTAAAACAAGGGGAAAGGAAGTGTTAAGGCATGTATCAGGTTCATTGGTAATGATATATACCCTTCTGAGCTTCCAAGACATTGAGAACCCCAATAACAAGAGCCCTGAACATGTCCCCACAAAAGAGAATTTTTTAAAACCATTGTAAGGCTTGGCAGGGCAAATTCTTCAATTCTTGAAATCCTTAAAAGAGGGCTTAAAACAGGAGCATTCAGAATCTTTGATAATGCCTCTAAAATACCGAATCCTGCTATTCCTGCGATAATAACACTTATAACCGTTTTTGGAGTTAGTTTGGAACTTCTCTTAAAGCTCTTTGACATTATAAGTGTTCCTACTATCCATCCTAAAAACCAGAGAATTAAAAATGATCTGTGCATTAATCCCCCAGCAATAGCTATTACTCCAAAAAGGATCCATGACATTGCTTTAATTGAGTTTGATTTAATGTCAACTTCACTTAGAAGACTTGCTGAGGCTGCAAGAGTTGTCCAGCCAAAAAGAGCTATTGAACCAAACGGATGAGTGAATTCATGATGAGATACAAATGGAAGGAAAAGAAATGTGGCATCTAATCCAAATACAACTGAAAGCAGCACTGTTAATATGAGTGCAATGAAAAGAACCATGCTTAAAGGAATTGATAGAACATTGAAAAATAGCATGACTCCCAGATGTATAATTACTGCAAATTCGAGTATTAACTGAAGATGACTTTCTGCCAGTATCATTTTATCACTGAATAAACCGTTAATTTGATAGCAAAATTATTCTAAATAAACTTGTTTTTAGTATAATATAACTTTAACTTTAAAATTCATCTAAAATTTAAAAATTTAATAAGATACGGGGCAATTCCCATATCAATAATTTCTACTGTCCAGTTATCAGACCTTCAATGTAGTCAAAAATACTCTGTAAATAATTCATGATCTGATCTAAAATTCCACTCTGAGAAACCTGACCTGTGATATCATTCAACTGTTGTTTGAATCCTGCCAGATCTCCTTGAACTTTTTGTGAATTTGCAATTGCATCTGCAATCTGCTGTGCCTGAGCATCAGATAGATTAATATTCAAATTGGCTGCAATGTTAATTACAATTACCTTAATTTGAGCTGGATCCTGTAAATTCTGTTTTTGAACTTCATTTTTAACCTGTTCAAATAAATCAGCTATTTTATCAGGATTTTGTCCAGTTTGATTTACTATCTGTGTTTCTGTGTATAATTCTTCTGTTGCAGCTTTTTTTACACTCTCTGGAATATCAGCACCTACAGCAATCTCATAAGATTTCAATACTCCAGTAAGGGCTGCTTCTCCTGATGATTGGACAGGTGATGTAACCACTACGTATCCCTTATCAATTCCTGAAGACTTAAGGGCATTTGAATACATTTTTGGAGTTACGATTTTCACTTTGCTTTTATCAACTACAACTTTAATTCCATTAGTATAACTCAAATCAACCATAGCGCAGGAGTATATTTTACTTGAAGGATATATCCTCCCTGTTATGTCTTTAGAAATTTGATTGACTTCATTCGCTGTTACAATTTTTTGTGTAGCATCTGAAACTTTTTTATCAGTATGTGATTGAAAATAGTCCATCACCGAGCTTTTCCACTGAGAATTATCATTGGTTGCTTCTCCAATGGTCACAGCAAACCCTGATGCGCCATAAATTGGACTTACCACCATTAACAAAAGAAAAATTCCAATTATTATTTTTTTCATTTAACCACCTCTCAACCGCTCGAAATCTATGATTTTCGGTGTTTGCGAAATATTCGAAATCTTTGATTTCGATGCAGCAAATCGAAGATTCGCATGTTTAATTATCGCGACCGAAAAACCCAAAGGTTTTTGCATGCTCACAAAACTGGAGGTTTTGTGGCCATGAAAATTTTCAATTTTCATATGCTTACGAAACACAAGTTTCTTAGCTGGAAAAAAATACTTTTTTCCACGCCCAAAAACACTTTGTGTTTGAGGGTTTTTTTCCTTGAAATTTCTTTAATTCTATTTAATTATAATGATTCTTATCATTTAAAAGATGTAAACTTTTCGATTAAGTAATATAGATATATTTATTAAACTCATTAAAAAAATTAAAAAATTCACCCTAAAAGCACGACTCTACTTTCATATGCCTTATCTTTTATCTCTAAATTACATTTTTCTGCTATGGTGTTTGCAAAGTCATAAGTTTCCTGATTTGAGGGCATATTTTCCCATTTTAATCTTCTTCTTGAGTCACCAACATACATATATGCTTTGACTTCAACATAATCTGGATTGGCTCTTTTAATTATAGCAGCGTATTCATCTGCTTTTTGCATATTATAATCTTTAACACATGTCATTCTTATTACAGACCTGCATTTAAAGCTTGAAAGCATATCAAGGCTTCTGTTTAGGTTATTCCATCCATTATCTATTTGAGGAAGGCATAATTTTTCAAATATTTTTTTATTAGGAGCATCAAGAGACACATAAAGTTGTGTAGGCTCTTCTTCAAGATTTTCCAGTTTCTGAGGATTCATTCCATTTGTAACTAAAAATGTTGTAAACTTTCTTCTGTGAAATTCTTCAATTAAATCATCAATCTTTGGATAGATCATTGGTTCTCCGGCAAGGGAAATTGCCGCATGTTTTGGGTCCTGGGATTCATCAAGCTTCTTTTTATCTGCTTTGTCATTCCCAAAAAAGCCACAAAGAAGATTTCTCTGTGCAGCAATGCTGCCGTCAATTATCTCTCCTGGATCATCCATTTCTCCTTTCCATTGAGTTTCAGTTAATGAAACATCTCTCCAGCAGAATAAACATTTTTGATGACAGAAAGGGACACTTGGAGACATTTGCAAGCATCTATGGCTTTCTATTCCATAGAATTTTTGTTTATAACACACACCTTCATTTAATATGCTTTTTTTAGTCCAGTGACATATTTTAGCTGCAGCATGCCTGTAATTACCCACAAATCTATATCCAATTTTTTCAAGTTTTTCCATATTCTCTATTGAAAGTGACATTTTCTGATCCTAGTTGATTTTTTCTGTAATTTCAATATCATATTATATTAATATTAATTTAAATCAATTCATTGTTTTTCATATTCCTTTAATACAGGAGTTTTACAAGTTAAATACCAATATGATTTGTTTTTTATCGTTATAAACAATTAAAAATAGATTACTTATGCAAATAAGTATCTATAATAATTTATATCTAATTTAATAAATTTAATTAATTGTAATAATGCATTGGATGAGCTTATTTTCAGAAAGTAAGAATTAATATGAATTAATTTATCAGAATACAGAATGAAGATTCCTACTCCCTACTACCTGTCATAAATTCGCTATTATGGAGCTTTAAATCAAAAAAACGACACTGTGAACACTTTTTTAGGAAAATTAAATCAAAAGATTTATATATGATCTTAATTTGAATAGAATATGTCCAAAGCGTTCCTAGAGAGTACATTAAACACTACGGAACTTGGAGGCGGTACAATTAAGCGACGATCGGCATGTGCGTTGCTATTAGTATTAACAATGGCAATGTGCATTTTCCCTTCATTTGGAGGGACAGTAAACCAAGTTGCATCGGACGATAATGCAAAAATTGGTTTAAACAAAGATATACAACCTTTAGAAGTCAACGCGGCTTCTAAATACAAAAAATCGAAGAAAAAGATAAAAACTTCTAAGAAAAAATCAAAGAAGAAAAAGAAATCAACGAAAAAGAAGTACAAAAAAGCAAAAGCTTCTTACAAATACAAAAAAACAGTGTACAAGTCTTATACATGCACCAGTTCAAGTGCATTTAAAAATGACCCAAAATTAAACAGTATAATGATATCCGGAAGTAAATTCAGATACAGTGGAGCTCACCACACCGGTGCAGAACTAGTAAAATACGGTTCTGGCGACTGCTGGGCCATGAGCGACTATTTAAACACCCAATTCACAAAAGCCGGATACCAATCAAGAATAATTCAATACCCAACAAGTTATTCAAGCAGGCATAGATCTGTACAGGTTTATATTGAAGGAACCTGGCAAACAGTTCCATATAGAAGTTACGGGTATCATTACCTCTTTGTATAGGTAATAAACCTTTAACTGTTAAAACAAGTGATAGTCATTGATTTCATCTTTTTTTATTTTAAAATTTTATTTTCTAATTTAAAATTATTAAACAATTTTTAATGGAATGTCAAAGACATTTTTAACATTTATCAATCCCCCACCCATTACCCATACATTTTTATATTGATAAAAAAGAAATATTATATTAATATTTGCTTTTTTGGAGGATAATCATGAACAAAATCAAAGAAACTCCAATTGTAATTTTAAATTTTAAAACATATTTAGAATCTACTGGAGAAAATGCTCTAAACCTTGCCAAAAGCTCACAGAGTGTTGCAGAAGAAACAGGTGTTAATATGATGGTTGCGCCCCAGTATGGGGATATTTACAGAATTTCACAGGAAGTGGATATTCCCGTATTAGCACAACATATTGACCCCATAGATGCTGGAGGACATACAGGCAGTATACTGCCAGAATGTGTAAAAGAAGCAGGAGCTGTAGGTACGCTCATAAACCATTCTGAGCAAAGAATGCAGCTTTTTAATATTGATGCTGCAGTTAAAAAAGCTTTTTCCCTTGGAATGAGCAGTGTAGTTTGTACCAATAATATAGAAACAAGCACAGCCGCAGCAACATTAAATCCTGACTTTGTAGCAATAGAACCTCCTGAACTGATAGGATCTGGCATTCCAGTATCTCAAGCAGAACCCGAAATTGTTGAAAAAACTGTGGAAATGATTCACAATATCAATCCTCAAGTGAGGGTACTTTGTGGTGCCGGAATATCAACAGGAGATGATCTCAAGGCCGCGATAGATTTAGGAAGTGAAGGAGTACTTCTTGCATCAGGAATAATTCTTGCAGATGACCCTAAAAAAGCACTTCTTGACCTTGTAAGCAAGATATAGGGTGAAATAAATGTCCCTTCAATTTTTTACCATTGATGACTTTGATATGGAAGACAAAACAGTTCTTGTGAGGGTGGATATAAATTCCCCCGTAGATCCAAGCAGTGGATCTATTTTAGATGACACACGAATGAAATTGCATTCTCAAACCATAGCTGAAATATCAAAAAAGGGCGCAAAAACCGTTATACTTGCTCACCAAAGCCGTCCAGGAAAAAATGACTTTACAACAATGGAAGAACACTCCAAAGCATTATCTAATATTTTAAATCATCCTGTAAATTATATTGATGACATATTTGGAAGTGCTGCCAGAAAAAAAATAAAAGAAATGCAAAAGGGAGATATACTTTTACTTGAAAATGTGCGTTTTTATTCTGAAGAAATTCTTAATCGAGAACCTTCAGAACAGGCAAAAACCCATATGGTTCAAAAATTAAGCCCTGTTGTTGATTACTTTATTAATGATGCCTTTGCAGCAGCACATAGATCACAACCATCTCTGGTTGGTTTTGCACTAACTCTGCCTTCTGGTGCTGGTAGAGTAATGGAAAATGAGCTCAATTCATTGTATAGTGCCGTAGATAATGTAAAAAGACCCTGCGTATATGTCCTGGGTGGAGTAAAAGTAGATGATTCTATTATGGTCATGGAAAACGTTCTAAGAAGTGGCAGTGCGGATTATATACTCACAACAGGCCTTGTTGCTAATATATTTCTCTGGGCATCTGACGTTAACATAAGGAAATATAATAAGAAATTTATAGAAGACAGAGGATACTGTGATTTTGTTAAAAAAGGTAAACAAATGTTAAAGGAATTTAAGGGTAAAATTAAAATGCCAGTTGACGTGGCAGTTTGCATAGATGATAAAAGAGAAGAATATAAGATAAATAATATTCCGGACAAGCCTATATTCGATATAGGCACAGAAACTATTAAAGAATATGCCCGATTCATAAGAGAGGCGAAAACAATATTTGCAAATGGCCCTGCCGGAGTTTTTGAAAAAGAAGGGTTTAGTGTAGGTACAGAAGACATTTTAAATGCTATTGCATCATCTCGCGGATATTCTATAATTGGTGGCGGTCATTTAGCTGCTGCAGCCGGCCATATGGGATTATCTTCAGGTATAGATCATCTAAGCAGTGGTGGTGGAGCATCGATTAATTTGCTAGCTGGCCAGAAACTTCCAGTTGTTGAGGTGTTGAGGGAAGTTACTCTTAGATGAATAAATAATACTACCATTAACTTTTTATATCTTTAATTCAAAAGAATAAAATTCCAGTGAATTTAATTGAATATACTTATGTAATCAAATTAAATTACCACAAACTATTTAAACTAAAATATCTAAAACCTAAAAATGCCTCGGTAGCTCAGTCTGGTGGAGCGCGAGACTTGTAATCTCGTGGTCGCGGGTTCAATTCCCGTCCGGGGCTTTAGGCCAAATAAATAGAGACGTTTAAATACATCATAAGGGACCATAGGGTAGCTTGGTCGATCCTTTGGGCTTTGGGAGCCTGAGACTCCGGTTCAAATCCGGGTGGTCCCATCCCATTAATCTTAAAAGAATGTTATAACACGTTTTCAATTCCCGCCTTAGCTCAATTTGGCAGAGCATCGGACTGTAGATCCGAGGGTTGCTGGTTCAAGTCCGGCAGGCGGGATTCTAATTACTGAAATAGTGTTGTAAAAATAATAACAAAGACTATATATTGAAAGAAATAGAAAAGTATTTAAGTATGTATACGTATACCCTATTATACTCTCATTCTTAAGAGCTGCCCTGGTGGTGTAGGGGCTATCATGTGGGCCTGTCGAGCCCACGACTCGGGTTCAAATCCCGGCCAGGGCGTTGTATTTATATGATCTGTAGGGCCCGTAGCTCAGTCTGGCAGAGCGCTTGGCTTTTAACCAAGTGGCCGCGGGTTCAATTCCCGTCGGGCCCGTTCTTGATTCTAGCAACGAAAGTTGCGAGTTTGCAATTTTAATTTGCAATTTTTTAACTGGAGGATAAAGTGTGAAAAAAGATATCTTAAAACACAGATTAGTTCCAGAACATACTATTTTGTCAAAATCTGAAATAAAAAAAATAATAAAAGAGTTAGATATCCATCCCGAACAGCTTCCCAAAATAAAACAGGATGATCCTGTTTGTAAAGCAATTGAAGCTAAACCAGGCGATGTTTTGAAAATAACGAGAAAGAGCCATACTGCAGGTAAATTTGTTACTTATAGATTGGTATTAGATTAATTAATTTATTTTCTGGAGGTTATCAAAAATTGAAAATTTTTGGAACCCAAGAAATAGATATTTTTGGAGGAATTTAATGGGAAAAAATGCATGGGGACTGGTTGATGCATTTTTTGATCAGTACAAACTGGTGGATCATCATATAAAATCCTATAATGACTTTGTAGACCATCGAATACAAGATATAATTGACATTACTGAAGATATTGTACTTGAACAGGGCGAATATAAAGTAAAAACAGGGAAACTTGAAATTAGAAAACCATTTATTAAAGAAGCTGACGGATCAAAAAGTGAAATATATCCAACCGAAGCAAGACTTAGAAATTTAACTTATTCTGCGCATATGTATCTGGAAATGGCCCTTGTCAAAGAGGGAGAACCAGAACCAGACTTAGAAAAAGTATATATTGGTGAATTACCCGTTATGCTTAAATCAAACATATGTCATCTTAATGGGTTAAATGAAAAAGAATTAGAAGAAAAAGGAGAAGATCCACAAGATCCTGGAGGATATTTCATTGTTAACGGTTCTGAAAGAGCCATAGTTACAATGGAAGAGATAGCTCCAAACAAGATTATTCTTGAACAGAGCGAAAAAGATAAAGTAGATAGAAAGGCAAAAGCCATTGTTACTTCAATTAAAAGCGGGTTTAGAGCTCGAATAACCCTAGAATATAAAAAACCACGGAAAAAAGGAGTATTCCTCCGAATATCATTCCCCTACGTTCCTGGTGAAATACCACTTGTTGTTTTGTTACGTGCCCTGGGACTTGAAACTGATGCTGAATTAATACAGAGTGTTTCAGACGAAACCGATACTCAATTCCTTCTTATAGATGATATACAAACTTCAGAAGTAATGAACAGATACGATGCTGTTAAATACATTGGTAACAGAGTCGCAAAGGGTATGACTGAAGAATACAGAATTAAAAGAGCAGAAGATGTAATTGATAGATATTTATTACCTCATATCGGAGTTGAACCCGAACACAGAGCTGAAAAAGCTACATATCTTGCTGAAATGACTGAAATGTTACTTCAGGTTATTTTTGAAACACGTGAACCTCACGATAAGGATCATTATGCTAATAAAAGACTCAGAGTATCCGGCGATCTAATGGAAGATTTGTTCAGAGTTGCATTTACCAGTTTAACCAGAGATATGACATACCAGCTTGAAAGAAGTCTTGCAAGAGGAAAAGAACCTTCTGTTAAGCAGGCAGTAAGGTCTGATGTCCTTACAGAAAATATTAAACATGCGATAGCCACCGGAAACTGGGTTGGTGGAAGAGCTGGTGTAAGCCAGTTACTTGATAGAACAAGTTACATGGGGACTTTATCCCACCTTAAACGTGTTGTATCACCCTTAAGCAGAAGTCAGCCCCACTTTGAAGCACGTGATTTGCATCCAACACAGTTTGGAAAGATATGTCCGAACGAAACTCCCGAGGGACCAAATTGTGGGCTCGTTAAAAACCTTGCACTTCTTGCAAAGATATCTGAAGGTTCAGATACCGCTGAAATTGAAAATGTAATTAAGAAAATGGGAGTTTTAAAATAGAGGGGTTAAGCATGAAAAAGTGCAAAATTTATATTAATGGTAAACTTATTGGAGCTTGCGAGGATCCAGAAAGTTTTGTAGAGGAAATGAGAGAAAAAAGGAGAAGTGGAGAAGTTTCTCACGAAATGAACATCACCCACTATCCAGAAACAGATGAAATTTTTATTTTTAACGATCCTGGAAGAACAAGAAGACCTCTTATAGTTGTTAAAGATGGCGAGTCAATGCTCAAAGAAGAGCATATAACAGCGATTGAAGAAGGGGAAATGAACTGGGATGACCTCATAAATGAAGGTATAATTGAATATTTAGATGCTGAAGAAGAAGAAAACACATACATCGCCATGTTTGAAGACATTTTAACAGAGGAACATACTCACCTCGAAATTGACCCTTCCACAATGCTTGGAATTTGTGCAGGTATCATTCCTTATGCTAACCATAACTCATCACCAAGAAACACTATGGAAGCAGGGATGACAAAACAGGCGTTAGGGCTTTATGTTTCAAATTACGGGTTAAGAACTGATACACGTGCTCACCTTTTACACCACCCACAGTTACCTCTGGTTAAAACAAGGTCAATAGATGCAACCAATTACGATGCAAGACCATCTGGTCAAAATTTTGTGGTTGCTGTTATGTCCTATGAAGGATACAACATGGAAGATGCATTAATACTCAATAAGGCCTCTATTGAAAGAGGACTTTCAAGATCATCATTCTTTAGGTCATATGAAGCTTCAGAGAGAAGATATCCTGGTGGACAGGAAGATAAATTTGAATTACCCGAAAAAAGCGTCAGAGGATATAGATCCGAGGAAGTATACAGACACCTTGATGAGGACGGTATAATAAATCCAGAAGTTGAAGTCAAATCTGGTGATGTATTAATAGGAAAAACATCTCCTCCACGGTTCCTTGAAGAAATAGATGAATTCGGAACAGTCGCGGAAAGAAGACGTGAGACATCAGTAACTGTAAGGCATGGTGAAAAAGGTGTCGTGGATGCTGTGATGGTTACTGAAACAGTTGAAGGAAGTAAACTTGCCAAAATACGAGTTCGTGACCAGAGACAGCCCGAATTTGGTGATAAATTTGCATCAAGACACGGACAAAAAGGTGTTGTTGGACTTATTGTTTCACAAGAGAATGTACCATTTACAGCGGAAGGAATAGTTCCAGATTTAATTGTAAATCCACACGCTATACCATCAAGGATGTCAGTTGGCCAGGTTATTGAGATGCTTGCAGGAAAAGCTGGCGCTATGGAAGGTAGAAGAATGGATGGAACTCCATTTACAGGTGCAGATGGGGAAGAACTAATAAAAGAACTTCTTAAAGAAAATGGATTTGAAACAGCAGGCCGTGAATCATTATACAATGGAATTACCGGTGAGAGGATAGAAGCTGAAATATTCATAGGAGTTGCTTTCTACCAGAAATTACATCACATGACCTCCGATAAAGTGTATGCAAGAAGCAGAGGACCAGTACAGGTTCTAACAAGACAACCGACAGAAGGTAGAGCAAGAGAAGGTGGTTTAAGATTCGGAGAAATGGAAAGAGACTGTCTTATTGCTCATGGTGCAGCACTTGCATTAAAAGAGAGACTCCTCGATGAATCAGATAAATATGAAGCCATTGTTTGTGCAGAATGTGGGATGATTGGAGTTTATGATAGAATAAGAGGAAGAAAATACTGTCCTATCTGCGGTGACTCAGATTCATTCCCGGTTGAAATTTCTTATGCATTTAAACTTCTCTTAGATGAACTAAAGAGCTTGTGTATATTCCCAAAGCTCGTGCTTAAGGATAAAGCATAATTAATGAAATTAAAGCTAATTGATAATTTAGGGGTTAAAAAACAGTAGGAGTGAATATTTTGAAAGGAATTTTAAAGAAAATCGCCCAGATTAATTTTGGTCTCATGTCTCCAGAAGATATTAGGAAAATGTCAGTCACCAAGATAGTTACTCCAGATACATATGATGAGGATGGATATCCAATTGAAGCAGGGCTAATGGATCCAAGACTGGGAGTTATTGACCCGGGGCTTAAATGTAGATCATGTGGATCAAAAGGGGGAGACTGTCAGGGGCATTTTGGTCATATTAACATAGCAAGACCAGTTATACATGTGGGTTTTGCCGATACAATTCATAAAATACTCAGATCAACCTGTAAAGAATGTGCAAGAATTCTGTTAACAGAAGCAGAGATAGTCGATTACAAAGATCGGATCGAATCCATGATTAAAAACGAGGAAAGTATAACAGACATCATAAAAGAAGTTTATACTGTAGCAAGACGGGATAAATGTCCTCATTGCGATGAAGAGCAAGAAGATATCAAAATAGATAAGCCAGTATCCATTGTAGAAGGAAATTATAAATTAACACCAAGTGAAGTAAGGGAAAGGCTTGAAAAAATCCCTGAAGAAGATCACATACTTTTAGGAGTGAATCCAAAGGTTGCAAAACCTGAATGGATGGTTCTAACTGTTTTACCAGTCCCTCCAGTCACTGTAAGACCATCAATTACACTTGAAACAGGGGAAAGGTCTGAAGACGATTTAACTCACAAATTAGTCGATATTTTAAGAATAAACCAGAGATTAAAGGAAAACATGGAAGCAGGTGCTCCACAGCTCATTGTAGAGGACCTATGGGAACTTTTACAGTACCACGTCACAACCTACTTTGATAATGAAGCATCAGGGGTTCCTCCTGCAAGACACAGATCAGGAAGACCACTTAAAACCCTTGCACAGAGACTTAAAGGTAAAGAAGGACGTTTCAGAAGTAACTTATCCGGAAAAAGAGTTAATTTCTCAGCAAGGACTGTAATATCCCCTGACCCAAATATAAGTATAAACGAAGTCGGTGTTCCTGAAATGATCGCAAAAGAAGTCACTGTACCAATTTATGTGACTCCATGGAACATTGAAGAAATGAAAAAATACATCAGTAACGGCCCTAAAGTGCATCCTGGGGCAAATTACGTGGAAAGGCCCGATGGAAGAAAGGTGAGAGTATATCCTGAAACTAAAGATGCTATAATTGAAAAATTAGAGCCGGGTTTTAGAGTTGAAAGACATCTAATTGATGGAGATATTGTATTATTCAACAGACAGCCTTCACTTCACAGGATGTCCATGATGGCCCATGAAGTAAGAGTTTTACCATATAAAACATTCAGACTTAACCTCTGTGTTTGCCCTCCATACAATGCTGATTTTGATGGGGACGAGATGAATATGCACGTTTTCCAGACAGAAGAATCACGTGCAGAAGCCAAATCATTAATGAGAGTTCAGGAACATATTCTTTCCCCAAGATTCGGTGGTCCGATAATTGGTGGAATCCACGATCACATATCTGGTGCTTATCTTTTAACCAGGAAAAGCAGTGTATTTGAAGAAGATGAAGTTTTCCAGATATTAATGCGGGCGAAAATACCTTTACCTAAACCAAAAGGCGAACCCTGGACTGGAAAAGAAATATTTTCATTATTACTCCCTGACGACATGAACATGGTCTACAGAGCAGAAATCTGCAGAAAATGTGATGAATGCCTTAAACAGGAATGTAAAAACGATGCATATGTCGTTATTGAAGATGGACAGCTTAAAAGCGGTGTAATCGATGATAAAGCATTTGGATCGTTTGCAGGAAAGATACTTGATTCTGTGGTTAAAGAATACGGTACTGATAAGGCCAAAGAATTCCTTGATTCAGCAACTAAACTCGCCATTTCAGGTATTATGAAAAAAGGATTCACTACTAGTACAGATGATGAGGAAATTCCTCAAGAGGCAAAGGAAAGAATTGAAGAACTGTTATCCAAAGCAGAAGAAAGGGTAGAAATACTTATTGAAGCTTATGAAAACGAAGAACTGGAAGCTCTCCCTGGAAGAAGTCTTGAAGAAACTCTTGAAATGAAAATAATGCAAGTATTAGGAGAAGCTAGGGATAAATCAGGGGAAATAGCAGAAAAATACTTTGACATTAATAAAAACCATGCAGTGGTTATGGCGCTTACCGGTGCAAGAGGTTCTATGCTTAACCTTACCCAGATTGCAGCCTGTGTAGGTCAGCAGTCAGTTCGTGGTGGAAGGATCGAAAGAGGTTACAGTGAGAGAACGCTTCCACACTTTAAAAAAGGTGAATTAGGTGCAAAAGCACGTGGATTTGTGCATTCAAGTTATAAAACAGGACTTGATCCACTGGAATTTTTCTTCCATGCTATGGGTGGTAGAGAAGGTCTTGTGGATACAGCGATACGTACCGCGCAAAGTGGTTACATGCAGCGTAGACTTGTAAACGCACTCCAGGATTTAAGTGTCAGGCCTGATGGAACAGTAAGGGACAACAGAGGCGTTATCATCCAGACAATGTATGGTGAAGATAAAGTGGACCCTGCAAAGAGTGATTATGGGAAAGTAGTTGATATTGATAGAGTAATTGAAGAAATAAGAATTAAAACAGGGAAATAATATTAAAAGAAGTAATTAGGTGGTTGTGTGCCAGATATAAAAAGTGTCATGAAAGTTTTAAAGAAAAAGAAAGCTGACTTTCCTGAAAGTTTAGTGGAAGAAATTGCTGATGCTCGTGAGAGACATAATCTGGATGATGATGAATTAAATGAGTTAATTGACAGAATTAAAAAAGCATATGAACGGGCCACTGTTGAAGATGGGGAGGCTGTAGGTACAGTTGCCGCCCAATCTGTTGGGGAGCCAGGTACCCAGATGACAATGAGAACATTCCACTATGCAGGGGTAGCTGAATTAAACGTTACCCTCGGTCTTCCAAGACTGATTGAAATTGTGGATGCCAGGAAGAAAATATCAACCCCAACCATGGCCATCTACTTTGATGAAGAATACTTCAATGAAAGATTCGAAAAAGAAAATATAGAATCTGAAGCAGAAAGAGAAAGATTTAAAGAAGAATTTGTGCGAAAAACAGCCAATATGATAGGTAAAAGTAGCATGAACGATATTCTAAAGAACTTTAACCTTAACTATGCTGACATGAACATTGTTGTAGAAATCGATGAGGATAAAATCATAGATAAAAGACTTGATCGTGATGACATTATAAAGCGAATTGAAAAAGCTTTTAAAAGAGTTCAAATAGATAACAATATGCTAAGTTTTGAACCTCCAGCACCAAGTAAAAAAGAAGATCAGACTAAAATTCCAATCAGGGAATTAAGACTTCTTGCTGATAAAGTACGCGATCTTCAAATCAGCGGTGTTAAAAACATTGGAAAAGTAGTTATAAGTAAAGAAGGTCTGGAATGGGTTATACACACCGAAGGTTCAAATCTTGGATCCGTTTTGAAAATGGAAGGTATAGACAAGGTTAGAACCACAACAAATGACATTCATGAAATAGAAAAAATTCTGGGAATAGAAGCAGCCAGAAATGCAATAATTAGAGAAGCACAGAATACTATGGAAGAACAGGGACTTACAGTTGATGTGAGACATATTATGCTTGTTGCAGACATGATGACTGCAGATGGTTCTGTAAAGTCCATAGGCAGACACGGTATTAGCGGTGAGAAAGCAAGTGTTCTGGCAAGAGCTTCTTTTGAAGAGACTGGAAAACACCTCTTAAGAGCCAGTATAAGAGGAGAAATAGACCATCTCACCGGAATAATCGAAAATATTATAATAGGACAGCCAATACCCCTTGGAACAGGTTCTGTTGGCGTTATTATGAATAGAGGTAAGTAAAACTTATCGTCTCATGAAAATTAGATAAAGGAGGCAACACATGGACGTAGATAGAGGAATTAGGGTTGCTGTAGATACAGGGACCGTGACACTAGGGTCTGATAAATCTATTCAGGCTTTAAAGCTAGGCAAAGGAAAACTGGTGATTATTGCAAAGAACTGCCCTGCTGAAACCAGGGAAGATGTAATGCATTATTCAAAATTATCAGAAATTCCGGTTTATACTTACGAAGGCACAAGTGTAGATCTTGGATCTGTATGTGGAAAACCATTTACAGTGGCTACAATGATTATAAAGGATCCAGGAGATTCTACAATATTAGAAGTTATGGGGTAATTTCTGTGACCATAAAATTTACAACACATGAAATAAGATACATAGCTCTCTTTGAGAGCATGACCGGTGCAACTGTCAAAGATTGTATTGTTGATGATGAAGCCGGAAGAATAACTTTTCTTGTAAAAAGAGGAGATATGGGACTTGCAATTGGAAAAAGAGGAAGTACCGTATCCAAAGTTCAGAAAACAGTTGATAAGGGCGTTGAAGTCATAGAACACTCTGAAGATCCTGTGGAATTCATCACCAATTTAATGGCCCCCGCTAAAATCAGAAGTATCAGGATACTTCAAAGAGAAAATGGACAAAAAATAGCCACCGTAGAAACAGACCCTAAAAATAAAAGGTCAGCCATTGGAAAAGGTGGCAAAAATATTGAAAGAGCAAGACTGTTAGCAAAACGACAGCATAATATAAATAACATTGTTATAAAATAATCAAGATATTAATGGATTTAATAAGCTATTTTGCTAATAATATTTGTATATTAGGAGGAATCACGTTTGCCGGGACTTTTTGCAGCTAAAAAACTAAAAAAGAATAGACAGAACTTCAGATGGAAGGATACAGAATATAAAAGAAAAGCCTTGAGGTTAGATGTTAAAGCTGACCCATTAGAAGGCGCGCCTCAAGCAAGAGGAATTGTAATTGAAAAAGTGGGTATAGAGGCAAAACAGCCTAACTCCGCTATAAGAAAATGTGTAAGGGTTCAACTCATTAAAAACGGGAAGCAGATAACAGCATTTGCTCCTGGAGATGGTGCTATCGGATTTATTGATGAGCACGATGAGGTTATGATTGAAGGAATTGGAGGACCATCCGGAAGATCCATGGGAGATATTCCCGGGGTTAGATGGAAGGTTACCAAAGTTAACAACGTATCATTAGAAGAAATGGTTAAAGGTAAAATAGAAAAACCAGTTAGATAAGCTAACTGAACTTACACTAACAACACAAACCAGTGAGGTAATTTGATGAGTAAGGTTTTTGATAAATGGGATTTAGAAGAGGTGAAAGTAGAGGATCTTGGTCTTGTGAATTATATTTGCCTAGACGAAATATTAGTTCCACACACCTTAGGAAGACATGTCAAGAGACAGTTCGCTAAATCAAGAGTTTCAATTGTTGAACGATTAATTAATAAAATTATGAGGACAGAAAGGAACTCCGGAAAGAAAAATAAAGCATATAACATTGTAAAAGGTTCTTTTGAAGTTATAAATAAAAGATCAAACGAAAATCCTGTCCAGATATTGGTCAGGGCCGTTGAAAATGCTGCTCCAAGGGAAGAAATTACAAGGGTAAAATACGGTGGAATCGGATACCAAGTAGCAGTGGATATTGCCCCTCAAAGAAGAGTAGATTTAGCACTTGGTTTCATAACAAGAGGCGCTCTCCAATCTTCATTTAAAAGGAAACGATCTGCAGAAGAATGTTTAGCTGACGAATTACTGCTTGCAGCCGAATATGATACAAGAAGTTTTGCAATTGGAAAAAAGGATGAAAAAGAGAGGATCGCAAGATCTGCCCACTAAATTTAAAATTTTAAAAAATAAGCTGATATTAAGGCATAAATAAACCTATGGTGAAATTATATTCAAGTTAGGTTGCATTCCAAACTTGGCCAAAATATATAAACTACTATATATACATTAAAGATAAGGCAATTAACCCACTAATTATAGAAAATTTATGATATAAAATACCTTTAAATATCTGCTTTTAAACTATTTTACAATTACAAGGTGATTATAGTGAGTAGACGGGACAAAATGATTAGTAAGATTAAGGAATTGATGTACCAGCCCAAAAGCATCAGGAATATCGGAATTGTAGCACACATTGATCACGGGAAAACCACACTTTCCGATAACCTACTTGCTGGTGCAGGAATGATATCTGCAGAACTTGCAGGAGATCAAAGATTCCTCGATTTTGATGAACAAGAACAAGCAAGAGGGATTACCATCGACGCGGCAAACGTGTCCATGGTGCACAAATATAAAGAAGGAGAATACCTGATTAACCTCATCGACACACCAGGTCACGTTGACTTTGGTGGGGACGTTACACGTGCAATGAGAGCTGTTGACGGTGCAGTTGTTGTAATATGTGCTGTTGAAGGAATCATGCCACAAACAGAAACTGTATTGAGACAGGCTTTAATAGAAAACGTGAAACCAGTATTATTCATTAACAAGGTTGATCGTCTCATAAACGAGTTAAAATTAGACGGTGACGAACTCCAGCAGAGATTCATAAAAATCATTGCATCTGCAAATAAGATCATAAGATCAATGGCCCCAGAAGAGCATAAAGAAGAATGGCTTGCCAGGGTAGAAGATGGAAGTGTAGCATTCGGTTCAGCATACCATAACTGGGCTATAAACGTTCCAATCATGCAGAAAACTGGTATAACCTTTAAAGATATTTATGAATACTGTAGAGATGAAAACCAGAAAGAATTGGCTCAAAAAGCACCAATTACTGAAGTTTTACTTGATATGGTTATAGAGCACCTACCAAGTCCTGAAGTATCACAAAGGTACAGAGTACCAGCAATCTGGTCTGGTGATATTGAAAGTGAAGAAGGACAGGGTATGATAAATACAAGTCCAGATTCACCACTGGCTGTAATGGTTACAAACATCAGTATAGACAAGCACGCTGGTGAAATAGCAACTGGTCGTGTATACGGTGGAACAATAGAAAAAGGTACTGAAATCTACATGGTAGGTTCACATGGTAAAGCAAGAACTCAGCAGGTTGGAGTATACTTTGGTCCAGAAAGGATCAATACAGATAAAGTTCCTGCAGGGAATATTGTAGCAATAACCGGTGCAAAAAACGCTGTTGCTGGAGAAACAATCTCCGAGCCAGGAAGAAAAATCAAAGCTTTTGAAGGATTAGAACATATCTCAGAACCAGTAGTTACAGTTGCTGTTGAAGCTAAAAACACCAAAGACCTTCCAAAACTCATAGAAGTTTTAAGACAGGTTGGAAAAGAAGACCCAACAGTAAGAATTGAAATTAACGAAGAAACCGGTGAGCACCTCATTGCAGGTATGGGTGAACTTCACCTTGAAATTATTACCTACAGAATCAATGAAAAAGGTGTGGAAATAGAAACATCACCACCAATTGTGGTATACAGAGAAACAATTGCCGGTAAAGCCGGGCCAGTTGAAGGTAAATCACCTAACAAGCACAACAGGTTCTACATAGAAATCGAACCATTAGAAGAAACCATGTTCCAGGCACTACAGGACAAGAAGATCAAAGAAGGCAGAGTAAAAGGAAAAGAAGAAGCAGCAAAATTCATGGAATACGGTCTTGAAAAAGAGGAAGCACGAAGGGTCTGGGATGTATACGAAAAAAGTCTATTCATAAATATGACTCGTGGTATACAGCACCTGGACGAAATCAAAGAACTTCTACTTGAAGGTTTCGAAAGTGCACTTGACGACGGCCCAATCGCAAGAGAAAAGGTCATGGGTATAAAAATAAAACTCATGGATGCAAAAATCCACGAGGATGCAGTGCACAGAGGTCCTGCACAGGTTCTACCTGCAATAAGAAAAGCGGTGTATGGATCCATAATGATGGCACAACCAACATTACTGGAACCTCTACAAAAAGTATTTATAAACACGCCGCAAGACTATATGGGTTCAGCAACAAGGGAAGTGCAGAACAGAAGAGGTCAAATTGTTGATATGTCACAGGAAGGTGACATGGCAACTATTGAATCAAAAGTACCTGTTGCAGAAATGTTCGGATTTGCAGGTGACATAAGATCTGCCACTGAAGGTAGATGTTTATGGTCAACCGAAAATGCAGGATTCGAAAGATTACCTGCAGAACTTCAAAAACAAATTGTAAGACAGATAAGAGATAGGAAGGGATTAAGTCCTGAACCTTATGGTCCAGATCATTACCTTGGTTAAACCTTCCTTTTTTTATAATCTAAAATGGTTAGGGGAATCAATTCCCTACCTTAAAACAAAACCCTTAAAAGTTAAGTTATCCAATAGGTAGAGTATACCGATAACTTAATTAGCACAAGTTACAAATTGTAAACTGTTAAACTAATCTATCAACTAAGTTAGATGGAGGAATATTAATGGCAAAAGAAAAAGAACATATGAATTTGGCGTTTATTGGACACGTAGACCACGGTAAATCAACACTTGTGGGACACCTTTTACTCCAGTCCGGAGCTATCGCAGAACAACAGCTTTCAGACGGAGAAAACAAGTTCAGATTCGTCATGGATAAATTAACAGAAGAAAGAGAAAGAGGAGTAACAATCGACCTTGCACACGCAAGATTCGACACTCCAAAATACGAATTCACAATTGTGGACTGTCCAGGTCACAGAGACTTCGTTAAAAACATGATTACAGGAGCATCCCAGGCAGACGCTGCTGTATTAGTTGTAGCAATAGACGACGGTGTAATGCCACAAACCAAGGAACACGCTTTCCTTGCAAGAACACTTGGTATTAACCAGTTAATCATCGGTATAAACAAAATGGACCTTGTAAACTACGATGAAGGAAAATTCAATGATCTCAAAGAAGAAGTTTCCGACCTGATTAAAACAGTAGCATACAAACCAGATGATATACACTTCATACCACTTTCCGCATTCGAAGGAGACAACATAACAAAACCAAGTGAAAACACACCATGGTACAAAGGCCCTTCACTCGTTAAGGCGCTGGATGAATTCTCAGCACCAGAAAAGCCAACAAACTTACCATTAAGAGTACCGATCCAGGATGTTTACTCCATAACTGGAGTAGGAACAGTACCAGTAGGGAGAGTAGAAACTGGTGTAATGAAAAAAGGTGACAACGTTATATTCGAACCAGCAGGAAAATCTGGAGAAGTTAAATCTATCGAGATGCACCACGAAATGCTGGATTCAGCTGAACCTGGTGATAACGTAGGATTCAACGTTAGAGGTGTCGGTAAAAACGACATCAGAAGAGGAGACGTTGCAGGACACACCGACAACGCACCAACCGTTGCCAAAGAATTCACAGCACAGATCGTTGTTCTACAGCACCCTGGTGTTATCACAGTAGGTTACACACCAGTATTCCACTGTCACACAGCACAGGTTGCATGTACCTTCCTTGAACTGCAGAAAAAACTCGATCCATCAACTGGTCAGGTTAAAGAAGAAAACCCAGACTTCCTCAAAACAGGGGACGCTGCGTTTGTTGTAGTCAAACCAACCAAGCCAATGGTTATCGAGAACGTTAAAGAAATTCCGCACATGGGAAGATTCGCAATTAGGGACATGGGTCAGACTGTAGCTGCTGGAATGTGTATCGACATACAGAAAGCAAAGTAGGATAACTCCTATTCCCTTCTTTTTTCGTGGAGGTTGTCAAAATTCAGAATGAATTTCGAGAACCCCAAAATCTTCAATTTTTGGAGGAAAAAAATGCACAAAGCAAGAATTAAACTCACAGGAACAGACCCAGAAAAGCTTCAGTTTGTCTGCGATCAGTTGCAAAAAATCGCGGAAAGAACAGGCGTAGATCTTTCAGGCCCAATTCCACTTCCAACCAAAAAACTTGTAGTACCAACCAGAAAATCTCCAGATGGAGAAGGAAAAGCTACATGGGAAAAATGGGAACTAAGAATCCACAAAAGACTTGTCGGAATCGAAGCCGATGAAAGGGCAATGAGACAGGTCATGAAAGTAAACGTTCCAGATAATGTGAGCATAGAAATTGAATTAAAGAGTTAAACTTATTTATATTCCACATTAATTTGTGGAATTTAACTCATAACTATATTTAAATAGAATAAATATTATATATTCAAAAATCTTATTCTATGCCGGGATAGCCTAGCCAGGAAAGGCGCGGGACTTGAGATCCCGTGGAGCTGTGCTCCTCCAGGGTTCAAATCCCTGTCCCGGCGCTCAAAAAAATCTACTATTTTTTTAACGCATCAAAACTATGATTTGATAGCGCTCAAAACTGAAAGTTTGGCGCCCCAAACCAAATTATTTGGAGACTTATTATCCATATTAATTTTAATAGGATTATTCAATTAAAAACTCAAATCTTCTCAATTTAATTACTTACTTCTGTATTTTATCAGTTTTTAATCTTATCTCTGCTAAACCCAAATGCACTGATGAATTTTAGTTTCTCAGAATTCATGTCCATTATAAATCGGGGTATTTCAGCTTTTTAGATTTTTTAACCATGCCTTGATCTTCCAATTTTCCAAAAATCGATAATGTGGTTGCGGCAAATTCCATGATTATTAGCAATGTCAATTTTGTTTATTTGTCCCAGATAACATTTTCCGAAGCTAGAGTATTTAATGCAGACAAACCATCGAAGGACACCCGCCTGAATACTCCGCTTTCGCACTCAAATACTCATGCTTTTGATTTTCTGGAATCCTCCCCACATATAAAACCTGCTTCTCCTTACTCCCGTAACGATAAACAGTAATCCCCTTACATTTCAACTGGTAGGCCAGTGAAAAAACCTTTCGAACATCTGCAGGAGTTGCAGATGCAGGTAGATTCACTGTTTTAGAAACCCCATTATCCACATACTTTTGAAATGCGGCCTGCATCCTCACATGCCAGACTGGCTTCACTTCATTAGCAGTTACAAACAGCCTTCGGACATCTTCAGGGATTTCGCCCATGCCGTTGAGGGAGCCAGTCCTGGCGATTTTCATCATGAGTTCTTCGCTATAAAATCCCCTCTCACGGGCCATATCTTCAAATAAAGAATTCACTTCCATCATTTTAGTGCCTTCCATAACTTCTCTCTGGAAAGAAACCGCGAAAAGTGGTTCTATGCCACTCGAGACACCGGCAATTATGCTTAAAGTTCCTGTGGGAGCAATAGTAGTGGTCGTGGCATTTCGCATAGCGGGAAAACCTTCTTTATCCCATTTACTTCCTTCAAAAGCGAGGAAAGACCCTCTACTTTTGCCCAGTTCTACCGAAGTCCTCCGGGACGTTTCACTGATGAAGTTCATGAGTTTTTCGGCCATGTTCAGTGCTTTTCTGGAGTTATATGGGATTTTGAGCATGATAAGCATGTCAGCAAAACCCATAACTCCCAGGCCAATTTTCCTGGTTTTCAGAGTTTGAGCCTCTATTTCTGGTAGTGGGTACTGATTGGCGTCAATCACGTTGTCCAGAAAATGCACAGCAGTTCTAATGGTTTTTTCCAACTTATTCCAGAGAATTTCGCCATTATTCACCATTCTGGCCAGATTAATGGATCCTAAATTGCAGGACTCGTAATCTAGGAGTGGTTGCTCGCCACAAGGATTGGTCGCTTTTATTGATCCCAGGTTAGGTGTAGGGTTGGTACAATTTACCTCATCTATGAATAGGATCCCGGGATCTCCTGTTTTCCATGCCATTTCCACCATTAAATCAAAAATCGTTTGTGCAGGAATGTTTTTAATTACATTCCCGTTTCTGGGATTAATCAGTTCCATATCCTGATTATCGTGAACTTTCTGCATGAAACTGTTACTCGCGGCCACTGAAAGGTTAAAATTTGTTAGGATATTTCCATTGTCTCCTTTCTCTTCCTCTGAATTGTTATAGCTGTCCCTATTTCCGCTTAATTTTAATTCTCTTTTTCCTTTAGCAGTTATGAATTTCAGTATATCTGGATGATTAGCATCTAAGATGCCCATGTTTGCTCCTCTTCTCCGGCCACCCTGTTTTATCACCTCAGTGGCAACGTCGTAGATGCGCATAAATGATATAGGTCCAGATGCAATTCCTTTTGTTGATCGGACCACGTCTCCTGCAGGTCTGAGTTTAGAAAATGAAAAACCAACTCCACCTCCAGATTTATGTATAAGGGCCATATATTTTAATGAATTGAATATACCTTCTATCGAGTCTTCCACAGGCAAAACGAAACATGCAGATAGCTGGCTCAAAGAGGTTCCGGCATTCATCAAAGTGGGGGAATTGGGAAGAAAGTCCAAATTAGCCATTAACTGGTAAAATTCATCCGTAAGACTCTCTATATCAGCATTTTCATCGTGCTTAAGATCCATCTTGGCCACAGAATAGGCTACACGATTGAACATCTCTGCAGGAGATTCCACTACCTTTCCTTCCTCATCCTTTATAAGATATCTTCTCTCCAAGACTTTCCGGGCATTTGTGGAAAGTTCCATGTCAAATAAATTTGAATTTCCACGTTTATTGATAGATTACACCCCGTCAAAACATTCCCTCAATTTTTCAACGTCTTCACAATTGATTAAAACAAATCCTGTCTTTTTATTTGATTTATATCCTATAAATTTTTTATGAGCATTCCAGAATAAGCCAGACTAAAAAATCCATTTTCAGTAGTAGAATAAGGTTAAAAAGGATTATGGTAATCACAGACGGGTAGCAATAATCAGATTTGAATCTAAAGAGTAATAAAAGCCGTATTATCTGCTAAAAATGCATCCACCGTACCTGAAGGCATTAAGCAAATAACCAAATAAATGCGCTGATTTGATGATAATTATTCTATGGATAAATAATATTATTTTTCAAACGCTCTTTCTATGCACATCATTTATTGGACACAAAATATTCACACAGATGGTTTAGTTTAATGTTAATTCTAGCTAGATAAGTTCCTATTATCACAGGAGGAATTTAAATGAATATTTAGCCTTTTATTCCCGAAATCAGGGTCTGGATTCAGACTATTGCTGCCATAATATTAGTAATTATTGCGATCTGGAGTTATAAAAGACAAAAAAATGGAAAGAAGCTAAAATAAAAGAAATGTATTTTACATCAAATAGCAGGAAACATTTCTTACTTTTTTTGCTTTAATTGAGCATTAATTCATTTTTTTAACATATCTCCCCCCAATATTTATAGGGAATTCACATGCTGGACATCTTTTATAATCTATATTGCCCAGTCAATGATTTTAAACCCATAACTTTCTGCAAGGAACTTACCGCGCGATGGACAGTAAGTATTCTCATATTTATATAGGTACATTCCCTAAATAGGGATAAAATATTCCAACATCTTTTGCCATTTTATAATGTCAATCAATTCAAAACATAAATTCAGAATCAAATTTCCAATTAAATAATCTCTTACCCTGCATTCAATTCTTTAAACACGGTAAAGTAAAATAAAAAGTAGATCCCTTACCAAATTCTGATTCCGCCCAGATATGCCCTCCGTGTCTTTCAACAATCCTTTTAACAATGGACAAACCAATACCGGTACCTTTATATTTATCCCGAGTATGTAAACGCTGGAATATGGTAAATATACGCTTCAGATATTGTTCTTCAATTCCAATACCATTATCTTTTATGCTGAATACATAGTTATCTTTATTTTCATCTTTATAGACAGAAATATGGACTTTTAATGTTTCCTCACATTTTCTAAACTTAATAGCGTTTGAAAGCAAGTTCTGGAAGACTCTCTGTAACTGTACACCATCACCCATCACATCTGGAAGTTCTTCATAGGTTATTTCTGCATTGGACTCTTTGATTGAAGTATCAAGACTTTGAATAGTAATGTTTAAAATCTCATCCATATCAATGATTTCGAATTCTTTTCCTTTGGTTGCAACACGTGAATATTCAAGCAAGCCTTCAATCTGTTCTTTCATGCGAACTGCAGCTTCTACAATGTAATCCATGAATTCGTCTGCATCACTATCCAGCCTGTTTTTATAACGACGCTCCAATAATTGCGTAAAACTGGCAATAGTACGTAAAGGCTCCTGAAGATCATGGGAAGCCACATAAGCAAAATGTTCTAATTCCTCATTAGAACGTTTTAAATTAATTATTAAGTTATTTATTTCTTCCTCTACTTGTTTTCTTTCTGTTATATCTCGATTAACAGCCACCCAACCGGTAATATTATTATTTTTGTCTTTTAATGCCATAACAGTTGATTCAATAGGAATGGTAGTTCCATCTTTTCTTTTATAAATTGTTTCCCCTTTAAAACTTCCTTTTTCCCCCATTGATTTAATTACTTCTTCCTTTTCGGCATTGGGATATTCTATTTGAAGAATAGAATTGGTGTTTTTTCCCATTACTTCATCTGATTTCCATCCGAATATTCTCTCAGCGGCTTTATTCCATGATGTGATATTAAATTCACTATCTGTGGCGATTATTGCATCGTTAACATTTTTAAGCAGATCCGCCTGATATTTAAGCTCTGCTGTTCTCTCTTGAACTTTAATTTCTGAATTATCACGTGCTCGCATTAATTCTTCTTCCATCATTTTACGTTCCCTTATATCTATCCCTATCCCTACCTGGCGACCATCCGGAATACGTACATTTGCCCAGCTTGAATCGACAATAGACCCGTCTTTAGCAGTTATTTTAAAATCCCGCCATCCAGAAGTAAGAGATTGCATATAATCCTGAACCATTTTTCTGTACTCTGGATCAGGATAAAATACAGACATAAAATCATTGTGCTTAACATCTTCCTCGTTCCAGCCCAATACTTCCCTAAAATTCTTATTAAACTGGATCGTCTTAAGTTGAGGGTCATAAATGGTTATCATCACAGGTATGGTGTCAATTATCGCCTGCAACAATTCACGTTTTTTTTTCAATCTTTCATCCGCTTTTTTATGCTCTGTGATGTCATTACCTATTGATAATATTTCCAGAGGCTGGCCATCTTCATCTAAAATTACTTTGTTTGTCCATGCAATCCATGCACGTGATCCATTCCTGCGTACATTTTCGTTTTCATTTATTTCATAAAGTTGTGGACTATCAACAATATCCTGAATAAGTTTTTTTAAATCTTTTCCAGATGAATCAACACGAGGTAACAGAATACCTATATTTTTTCCTATCAACTCTTCTTTTTTATATCCAAAAAAGCGCAACCCATAGGGATTCATAAAAGTAATAGTTCCATCAGGCTTCCAGTGCAGTATAATACTATTTGCAGTTTCTATTAGGTGTTTATATTTCTCTTCACCATTAACTAGAGATTTTTCTACTTTTTTATGTTCTGTAATATCTTGAATTTGCACCAGATAGCCGGAATCGATGACATAAATCGCATAGTCCAAAAAAACTATTCCATTTTTAGTGGGGTTATAAAAATCCAGTGTTTTCATAAGATCTAAATCCAGAGGTGCCTGAAAATTAATAGAGCCTTCGATAAGTAATTCATCTTTTATATCCCGAATATAGGGATTCATAAATAAATTAAAACCTAAAATATCTTCTAATTTAGGAATTCCCATAATATCAAGGGCAGATTTATTTGCATCAAAAGTATTACCCTCTTCATCATAAAAAATAATCCCCAAGGGTGACTTATTGAATATTTCTCTAAATTTACCCTCTAACTTAGAATTAGGGCTTCCAGTACCTGTTTTATCGGTTATTTTCATAAAAACACGTCCCATATATTTTTAATTTTAATACAAAAATAATTTGCTATTTAATTTTTATGAAAAATTTAAAAAAATAATATTACTTTTCTGATGCTCTCCCTCAATGCACATTATTTATCAATCACAAACTAACTGAGGAGAGTTATAGCTACATATTAATTCTGGCTTGATAAGTTCATATTTACAACAGGAGGATTATAAATGGATATTTGGCCTGTTATTCCCGAAATCAGGGTCTGGATTCAGACTATTGCCGCCATAATATTAGTAATTATTGCGATCTGGAGTTATAAAAAACAAAGGAATGGAGAAAAGTCAAAATAGTTTATTGGAATCAAAAGAGCATATCCCATTATATAAGCAACCTTCATTTTTTCTTTATTAAAATTGTTGAACATACTACTTTTGTTTCAAGAACTTCATTTTCATCTTCCTGTTGTTTGATATAATCTAAAAATAGTTCTTTATTATCAAGATATTTTTCAATTAGCTCATTACATCTTTCTTTGAGATTTTTAAAAATATAATCATTTGATTCTTTAATCTCATCATTTTGGATTTTAACTTCTTCTATTAAATTTATTCCCACATCAAAGATTTGCTTTAAAACTATTTCTCTTTTCTGTATTAATCGATGAGTATAATCACTATCATCTTCAATATAGCAGTCATCAAGAACAATTAATCCATTTTTATTCATAGATTTTTTAATAGTTGATAATGTATCGTAATAATCGCCGAAAACAGGCCCTATAGAACCAAGAATTATAATATCGAAATTTGAACATTTATTCACTTCAAGCCTTATATCGCCGGTTATAAATTTACAGAGAGATGATACATTATACTCCTTTGCTTTAAAATGAACCAAGTAGAAGAGGAGTAGCTAATGCATAGAGCAGTCCCCTAAATATCCGGGATGTCTCACAAATTGATATGGGCCGTATTTACAGACTATTTGACCCCTATCCTTTTGAACACGAACAACAGATGAGAAGAATTTATTTTTCCTTTTTGCCCATAATACGATTATCTGCCCTATTGAATACACTAAAGCTGCGATAATAACTACAAAAATAGGAATTCGTGGCGTCCATCCAAACTGCCTGCCGTCCAGGACTGAAATTATAAGAACCGCGAAAAAAGCAGGCACAGAAACTATGTAAAAGGTTTTATCCCATGCCTTCATACCTTCCTGGGGTTTTAACCTTTCCTGTATAATTCAGGAGGTAATAAGAAATAAGGGAGTAGGAGAAAGATAATGTTCAACCCGATATAAATCCATCCCTGCCAGTAGTCAAGACGCCCCGCCAAAATAAACGTTATTGCTGTTATAAAGGCCATGAAAAAAATGGATCTTAAAATTAATTTTCCCTCAACTTTTCCAAGCTTTCTTTTTTGACTCATAATATAAATTCTTTACAAAGGTTTTTACTTCTATTTATCTGAAATTATATCTATTATTCAATTTTTAAACTTGCAATATATTCATATCCTTCAGGAGCATTCTTTTCTGCTCCTTTATCAGATAAAATCCCAGCTCCCTTACCAAAATGTTCTGCTGCAACCGTTATGTGGTAAATAGCAATCCCCATACTTATAGTGTTATATTTTTTTACGCGAGGTGCCTTGTGTTCTTTAACTGCATATGGTTTAGATCCATAAGCATGGATCAAGTTTCTATTTCCACTAAAAAACCATGGCTGGCTGTTACCCGCTGAAGGTGCAAGACGTGCTGCTTCTAATATTTCATCTGCACCTTTAATGTCGCTTATATCTCTTAGAGATTTCCTTTTAAATTCTGAAACACTTGATCTATGCATTGATCCTATATCTTGAGGTTTTCCGAAGGCCATTACAATTACAAATTCTAGATCTGAAGCTTTCAGCACCTCTTCCTTTGGTTGTGGAGATCCTAACCAGCAGCTACCTATATCATTTCCAGATAGTAAAAGATCCATCTTCTGCAGCATAAAACCAGCATTCACCAGATAATCATTTTTTGGCTCTGAAAATACTGCCAGATAATGAGGTGCTTGTTTCTTCTTTTTCTTCGCTTCAACTTCATCTAAGGACAGTATCTTCACTTCTGTTTTAATGTCATTGTACATTGGTTTTAAATTATTTAACTCGTTTGAAATTTCTGCAAGCGCATTATCATCAAGTGGGGTTAGATCATATCTTTTAACAGATTTTCTTTTAAATATAGAGTCATAATAATCAACTTTTTTCATTATTTAGCCTCCAAAATCTTTGATTTTGGGGTTCCAAAAATTCATTGAATTTTTGATAACCTCCAAATAATCCAATTAGATTTTTATTACTAAAATTAATAATGTTATGTTTAACTTTAGATTTAATTATCACTCTTCAAAATCTTCAAAAATATATTAAATTCAAATTAAAATAAGAAAATAAAAGATAAATAGGATATCAAATCTGCCCATTTGTCTGTAACCGATAGGAATACTCTCTTTTGAAGTTACAGAATCTTTTGTGTATAATTTATTTTTATCCATAAATAACGCCGCTGTATTCTACTGTTCATATTTAACCTATTGTTTATATATTAATAATCTAAATTCATGTATTTAATCATAAAAAGGAAAAATGTAATTATTTAATCAATAAAATAGTATGTTAAAATAAATAAAAACCAAAAAATTTTAAATATTTAATTTCTAATTTTATAAACTTACATTAACGTCTAAGAACAAAAGATAAATATTAATTAAATATAATTCCAATTATGATTAATCCTCCATCATTAGTTAATTGTTTTGCTCAATTTTGCAGAATTAAATCATCACATGATGGTTCCAGCACTTTAAATTTATTAAGTCATAGATTTTTCTATCCTACAACCTTACTTCCCATTATGGGATATATGGTAGAAAAGAAAATAAATGCAATTGTAAGCCCACAAGTTCATGGGTATGTATCTGCAATCTTACCTGATTTCTTAGCCAATAAATCATATGTACCTTCTAAAACATATGTACCTTTAAGGCAATTAACACCCAATCAGCCAGAAATAATGCATAAAACTACTGATGAAATAATAGATTTAGCCGATACTAGTTATGGAGGAGAAGGAGCATTTTTCTATTTATTTACTGAACTAATAAATAATATAGAAGATCATTCAAATTCTACAAAAGCATTCATAATGGCTCAAAAATATAAAAAATTAGATTTCACTGAAGCTTGTGTATTTGACAATGGAATAACTATTCCTAAGTGTTTTGAAAATCATGACATAAATTTTAGTACTGATTCTGAAGCTATAGAAAAAGCTATGAATGGTAAATCAACAAAAAAAGATCAAAATGGAAGAGGATGGGGAATAAATACAAATGTTCAAATCTTTACTGAAGGTCTTGATGGAGAAATATTTATAGCCTCACGAGATGGGGCGGTATATATTAATAAGGATAAAATAGAAAGATATAGATCAAGTGGAATTTACCATTTAGATGGTACTCTAGTAAGTCTTAGGATTCCAAGAGGATCTATTGATGTAACTAAATATTTAGAAAGAAAAGATATTTTGAGGGATAAAAATGCAAGAGAAGTATAGAATAAGTATAGCTGAATCTATATCGCCAAGATTAGGTTACCGAAGCTCAGTTGCAGAGCTCTTTAAGTCAATAGAGCATATCCCCCATAAAGGAGTCGAAATTGATTTCAAAGGCACCCAATATATTAGCCGATCATTTGCTCATGAATATTTAAAACAAAAAAACTTGACACAAAAAGAAATTAAAGAGAAAAATATTCCACAGAGCATTGCAAAAATGTTTCAGATTGTAACTGATTCTAAAGAAAAATATAGAATTGAAAGAAAAATACAAAAAACAATTATACTATCTTAATCTAATTTTTCTTCCTTTTTTCCATTTGATCTATAGTGAAAATTTAGTTGAATTAATATTTAATTTCGTTATAGTCGAGTTTAGCGAAATAGACACTAACTCTTGTATCTAAAATTCTCAAATTATATATAAAAAAAAGACTTAACTCATAGAAAACTATATTTTTCTAAAAAATAACATTATCACAGAAAAATCATTCGTCTTTTAAATTTTGGTTAATATCATATCTACATTCTATTAAGGATTATAAACACACGAAAAGTATATATAACACATCAAATAAACCAAATTAATGTCCTTAATCAACTGTATTATAAAGTTATAATTTTTTAATCAGCACAACGGCTCATTTTTATAAGTATTCAATATACTTTTTTCAATTGTAAGTGGAATATTTCCCTTTTTTAAGGAAATTTTTAGGATTTATACATATAAACTGTATAGAAAATACTGTTTTATACAATACATTAAAAGGATGAAAAATGCCCAATATAAATAATGATATCCAATTAAAACAAATATTAAATAAAGTTACATCTTTTTTAGCCTATAAAAATCCTATTTTTAATTATCTTTTATAACAATTTATGATAAAAAATATCTAATTCATAGAAAAACGGATTATAAAAGATACAATTAATCAATTAGGGCACAATAATATAATAAAAAATGGAAGGAACAATAAAATGAATTTAAATAAAAAATTAGATTATTTATCGTTGATACGATACAATATCAAATGGAATCCAAGGAGATCCTATAATGAGTGTTGAGGTAATAGCAATAGGCGGATATGAAGAAGTAGGAAAAAACATGTCCGCAGTTAAAATCGGAGACGAAATAGTTATCTTCGATATGGGAATTCACCTTGACAGAATTCACATTCATGAAGATACAGATATAGCGAAAATGCACAGTCTGGATTTAATCGAAAGAGGAGTTATACCCGATGACACCATTATGAAGGAAGTTGATGGTAAAGTAAGGGCAATAGTATTTTCACACGGTCATTTAGATCATATAGGGGCTGTTGCAAAGCTTGCGCACAGATATGAAGCACCAATAATAGCAACACCTTACACAATAGCGCTTATAGAGAAAACTTTTAAAGGAGAAAGGAAATTTAAGGGTAGAAACAATCTTCAAGTCCTGAATTCTGGTGATATGTTTAGAATATCTTCAGAAATTACCTTGGAGTTTGTACATACAACCCATAGTATACCTCAAGCAGTAACACCTGTTCTTCATACTTCAGAAGGCAGAATAGTTTATTCCAATGATTTCAAGTTTGATAACCATTTAACACTTTCACCACCACCAGATTACAAGAGATTTAGGGAACTTGGTGAAACTGGCGTTTTAGCACTTATAGTCGATGCTACCCGTGCAGCAGAGGAAGATCAGGTTAAAACTCACTCTGAAAAGGTGGCAAGGATTGTGCTTAAGGATATAATGGAAGAACCTTTGAAAGAAGATAAAGGTATGATAGTAACAACTTTTGCATCCCATATTGAAAGAATTCAAGCCATATGTGACATAGTAAATGAAAGCAATCGTAAACTTCTTCTGCTTGGAAGATCAATGGAACGCTACTGTACCCTGGCAGAAAGACTGGGAATACTTAAGCTACCCACTAGTGCAAGTGTTTATGGAAATCCAAAGGCAATTAATAAGGCGCTTGCACAGGCAAATGAGAATAGATCCCAATATGTTTTAGTGACAACTGGACATCAGGGAGAACCCGATGCACTGCTCCCAAGAATAGCCAATGATAAGACAATGTTCAATGTCCAGCCAGGAGATAACATTATCATATCAGCACCAGTTATACCAAACCCATTGAATAAGGCCAACCGTAACCTTATGGAACACAGGTTAAAATCAAATGGTGCAAGGATATTTACTAATGCTCATGTTTCAGGACATGCAGGACGTGAAGACCATAGAGACTTCATAAATATGCTTAATCCTCAACATTTAATACCTGCTCATGGAAACTTGGAAATGTTAACAGCTTATGCAGAACTTGCCGAAGAAGAAGGATATAAAATGGGAAATAATATCCATATACTTAGAAATGGGCAGGCACAAGTATTTAATGAGAGGCTGGAAGAGCCTTAACATAAAAGGAAAAAATAAATAGAATTATCTTAAGAGTTAAATTTCATTAACTTTTAAATTACTTGTTTTTAGAGTCTGAAAATATTTTTTAAATATCTTCAGGCAATTAATTCATAATTATCAGTTTTAACAGCATTTTGCGTTATCAGGTGATATGCTGTAAAACTATATTTTTATGAGTACTAGGATCCTATGTTTTTTGAAATCATTGGGATTAACATTAAACAATTATAACTAACAAAAAGAGATGAGCGTTTATTCATTTCGCTCTAAAATATATTAATGGATTGATTGAATTATGTCTCTTATGAATAAAATAAAAAATAAAACAAACAATTTAAATACGAAAAATGAAATTTTATCAGGTACTACAGTGGCTCTGGCCCTTGTACCAGAAGCAATTGCATTTTCAATAATCGCGAATGTAAGTCCATTAGTTGGCCTTTATACTGCATTTATAGTAGGATTGATTACTGCACTTTTTGGCGGAAGGCCGGGAATGATTTCCGGTGCCACAGGAGCAGTAGCCGTTGTAATTATTGCTTTAGTAGCAAGACACGGTATTGAATATCTATTTGCAGCCGTTATTTTAATGGGCCTTATTCAAATGGCAATTGGATTTTTAAAGCTTGGAAAATTCATCCGACTTGTACCCCAAGCAGTGATGTTCGGGTTTCTAAATGGTTTAGCAATAGTTATCTTTACCTCACAATTTGCACAATTTCAAACAGCAGATGGAGGCTGGTTAACTGGTCCTGCCCTCTGGATTATGCTAGGATTTGCAGCATTATCAATGGCAATCATTCATTTCCTACCAAAATTTACTAAAGCAGTTCCTGGATCTTTAGCTGCAATTGTGGCAGTTTCAGCCATTACAATAGGTTTACAAATCCCAACAAAAACCGTTGGAGATATAGCTTCAATTGCAGGTGGACTTCCATCATTTCACATACCAATGATACCGCTTAACTTAGAAACATTATACATCATACTTCCCTATTCAATTATTATGGCATTAGTGGGTTTGATTGAGAGTCTATTAACACTTAATGTTATCGATGAGATGACTGAAACACGTGGAAGAGGAAATAAAGAGAGTGTAGCTCAAGGAGTTGCAAATACCGTTTGTGGTTTCTTTGGAGGTATGGGTGGCTGTGCTATGATCGGTCAAAGTATCATAAACATTACCTCTGGTGGTAGGAATCGTATTTCTGGAATTACGGCAGCAGTAGTCTTATTAATAATCATTTTAGCTGGCTCTTCACTTGTAGAAAAGATACCTATGGCTGCATTAGCTGGATTAATGTTTATGGTGGCAATAGGCACATTTGAATGGGCTTCACTAAGAATTATAAGAAAAGTACCGAGGACTGATGTAATTGTGATGATAATTGTTGCGGGAGTAACTGTAATGTTCCATAACCTTGCAATTGCAGTAATTATTGGTGTTATTATATCAGCTCTATCTTTCGCATGGAATAGTGCCAAAAAAATCCATGCACACGTAACATATGATGAAAATCAGGTGAAACACTATGGAATAGATGGACCGCTCTTTTTCGGATCAGTAACTGCTTTCAAGGAAATATTTGACTATAAAAATGATCCTGATGAAATAGTTATAGATTTTAGTGATTCAAAAGTAATGGATCATTCCGCTATTGAAGCATTAAACTGCATGACTGAAAAATACTCCAAATTAGGAAAAATAGTCCATTTAAAGCATTTAAGTGAAGACTGCCGACTGCTCTTAGATAATGCATCAGAAATAATTGATGTAAATCTATGGGAAGATCCTCGCTACAAAATAGCTGATAACCAATTAGAATAGACTAGAATCTATTTTCCCCTTCTTTTTTTTACCTGAATTTTATTTTAAGCTGAGTAATAGGTTGATTTTTCCCCATAATTATTTTTAAATGGTATAACCTTTTTTCTTTAGGTTTTCCCTTAAGGCTTATGCTATCTCATTCTGCTTTATATTCTCGAAATTTGGTCTGAATAATTTGAAAAAAGGGTGTATTACGTATATTTTGCAGCTTAATTTTTTGCATTTTGAATATATGTACAGATAAAATTATTAATAAAATGATACAGACAGAAAAAGTAGATTGGAAACTTTATAATGTTCTGGAGTTATAGGAGATGTTCATCTATGTCTGTAATTGAAATAAATAATCTAACCAAATATTATGGAAAAGTTAGGGCCTTAAATGGTATAGATATGCAAGTAGAGCGAGGGGAAGTTTTTGGTTTTATTGGCCCTAATGGGGCAGGTAAATCCACCACACTACGTATTATGATGGGCATGCTCCAAAAAGATAGTGGACGCGTAAATATTCTAGGTAAAGACCCGTGGTATGATGCGGTAGAATTACACAGACATCTGTCCTATGTTCCAGGTGAAGTAAATCTATGGCCCACCCTCACAGGAGGGGAAGTAATTGATCTTTTAGGAAGACTCAGAGGAGGTTTCCAGGAAGAACACCGAGAAGAACTCATAGAAATGTTTAAACTTGATCCTACCAAGAAGTGTGGCGCTTATTCCACAGGCAACAAGCAGAAAGTTGCATTAATATCTTCATTGGTCTCTGATGTTGAATTGTACATTTTTGACGAACCTACCC
This sequence comes from Methanobacterium sp., assembly GCA_030017655.1. Lineage (NCBI taxonomy): Archaea > Methanobacteriati > Methanobacteriota > Methanobacteria > Methanobacteriales > Methanobacteriaceae > Methanobacterium > Methanobacterium sp. Next base: position 108,169 of record JASEIM010000005.1, read on the forward strand.
TTGGATTGGATCCTTTAATGGAAGGTTTGTTTCGCCAGTATGTAAGAAAACTTAAAAAAGAGGGTAAAACTATTTTACTATCCAGCCACATATTGTCCGAGGTGGAAGCCCTCTGTGATAGAGTTAGCATTATCAGGGAAGGTCAGATCATCGAAACCGGCACTTTTGAAGAATTAAGGCATCTCACCCGCACATCTATCACAGTAGATACTCATAAGCCCATTATTGGCCTGGAAAATCTGGAAGGAATACATAATCTTACTCTAAAAGGTAATCATGCGCAGTTCAGTGTAAATGCTGAGAAAATTGATTCAGTGCTGAAATATCTGACACAATTCGGTGTGATTTCACTTTTAAGCGCTCCTCCCACTCTTGAAGAGCTCTTCATACGTTATTATGGTATGGAATACACTGAAACATATGAGGGGTGATTTTCATCATAAAAATAAAAATAGGAGATTTTTCAGGAAGTTTGGCTTTAATTAAATTACTTCTACGCTGGGACCGTATAATTTTACCTTTTCTAATTTTGTTCCTGGTTATAATTTTTGTTGGCATTGCTGCCAGCTTTGTTAGTCTTTATGATGATGTTGCGTTGCGAGAGCTTCTGGTTGTACAGCTTGCTAGTAATCCCGCTATCGTGGCACTTTTAGGATCTGTACAGAACTCTTCATTGGGAGGTCTGGTGGCCTGGCGAAGTTCCGTAATTGGTCCCATACTGGTGGCCATGGTAAGTATTTTTCTAATGATCCGCCATACTCGTAGTGAGGAAAAAAAAGGACGTCTTGAACTTTTAAATTCTACAGCAGTGGGCAGACAGGCGGCGCTAGCTTCAGCATTAATAACTACTTGTGGAGCTAATATTCTTATGGGGGTGTTAATTGTCCTATCTTTCATTGGCCTGGGACTTCCATGGGAAGGTTCACTGGCCATGGCCCTATCCATGACCGCTTTTGGCTGCCTATTTGCTGCTATTGCTGGCGTAGCCGTACAGTTAACTGAAAGTTCCAGCGATGCTCGGTACATCACGGTTGCTATTTTAATAGCTTTTTTCTTACTTCGCACACTGGGATGGGATGATGGGAGTGTTGTTTGGCTGTCATGGATTTCGCCCCTGGGATGGGTTCATCATATCCGTGCCTTTGCCGGTGAACAATGGTGGATTTTTGGATTATTTATTGTTTTAACATTGGTTTTGTTTGTTTTGGCATACTACCTATCTTCCCTTCGGGATCTGGGGGCTGGAATTTTACCACAAAGAACAGGTCCTGCCAGGGCATCATTTGCTCTGAGTAGTACTCTGGGGCTGACATGGAAACTTCAAAGAAGAATGCTTATCTTCTGGATATTAGGGTTCGTTATTATGGGTATTATGGGGGGGATCATGGCCCCAACAGTTTCCAATATATTTATTGACAATCCGCAGTTCATGAATCTCCTCTCTCAACTGGTTAAAGGTGCAAAACCAGTGGATATTTTTATAAGTCTGATGTTGGTACTATTTGGACAAGTATTTGCTATTTATGGAATTTTAGCGGTGTCAAAATTACGTACCGAGGAATCAACTAATCATTCGGAATTTTTGCTCACTAATGCTGTGAATAGGACTCTTTGGGTTTTTTATAATTTGTTTTTTGCATTTATTGGTCTGACAATACTATTATTTCTATTTGTTTTAAGCTTCAGTATTAGTTATAGTTTAATTTCAGGTGATATGGGTCAGGATCTGCCCCTATTATTAAGTGCAGCTCTGGTTTATTTACCCGCGATTTTGGTGATGGTAGGACTAACTGTGGCTTTATTTGGTTTGATACCTCGTTTAACTTCTTTAAGCTGGGTAGCACTGGGATTATTTTTCATAATTAACCTATTAGCTGATTTCTTTGATGTAAATCAATGGATACTGAATATTTCTCCATTTACACACGTACCTAATTTACTTGTAGGAGATACTGTAGGATGGCCTTTAATTTTGGTTTTGGTAGTTGGGTTGGTACTTATATTCATAGGCATAGTTGGATTCCGGCGACGTGATATCGTCTGAATAATTACTTGGATTATTTAAAAAGGTTAATATATTATTTTATAATGAATTTGAGGTTATAGTAAATAGCCTGCTATGATTAATTTACGTTCGCTGCATTATATTGTGGTAAACAAAATAAAAACCCAGATAAAACCTGCTATTAAATACTAACACTAAATAATCCCCAGATTCAATAACAAAATGAAAAACTAACATGAATTCATAAGTAAACCTATATGTGGAGTTTTCAAAATTTTAAATCAAATTTAGTTATCTTATTGCTTTTGTGCTTACTCTTGTTGAAGCCATACTAATCGTTTATATTACTATCTTGTAATTAAAAATTTAAATAAAAATAAATTAAAAAAAAGAAATGTTTATTTAATAAAATTCTCGCCTGTAAAGTCCTATTGAATGGTTTAATGCCTTAATTGCTGCTTCTACACCTTCCCATCCTAAAACTTCAGTTGTTTTCCCTT
>JASEIM010000006.1 GCA_030017655.1 Methanobacterium sp.
CTTCAATTGATGAGTGAGGACATCCTAAACAGATAAGATCGGGTTTTCCACTTGCAGTTGAAAGTTTTTCCCTTGTTTCGTTAATATCAGCTCTATCAATACTGATCTTTTCTAAATCACTGACTTCTAATCCCTGGAGGGCTTCTTTGTACTCTGGAGTTAAATGTTCAACATGATAAAGCGCCACAGCGCCGGATGATGCAAGGGCAGCCCCTAAACTTTTAAGATCATTTATAGAGGATCTATTCTGGAATTTAAAATAAGGAACACCATCTCCCACCGCTTTACCAACTAAATAGCCGATGGCGCCGTAATCTGCACCTTTAATTTCATCCTCAACTTCAACAATTAAGTTTGCTTTACGATTCTCATCAAGATGAAAACCGTATTCAGCGGTTTTACCACAAATCGCGGCTGAAAGCGCCCCCGGTCCACCTTCACGGTTGGTCTTAGCGCCTATAACTGAATTCACGTAGGCCACGGCGGATGATTCTGACCATGCAACATGATCCCCTTTAACTGGAACGTTTCCAACGAGATATGGCGTACAGGTGCATGTTGTGGTGATATCCATTTTTCTGTAGGCCTCGATTATCTTCAACTGCCTATCTGTGAATTCCTTTGAAAATCCAAGGTCTCTCCTTTCAAGGTCCACACCAGCAGGATTTAGAGTGGATGGAACTATGACTCTGGCATCTTTAGCCATGTCTTCCAGGAATTCCAGTCCAGCATCTCCAATGGTTTTATATGAAACCCCTGCTATCTGGGCTGATGTTATATCAACCAGTCTTTCGGCGTTGTAGATTTCGCCTAATGCTATAAGAATTTCCATACTCTTTTGAACGGCAGCTCCGTATTCCCCTGCCTCCATTTTCTCTTCTTCTGGTGTGAGGTACATAAAAATCACGTTTATGTTAATTTAGCCTTAATTTAATAATTCAGCTGTTTTAAGCTTAATCATATTTAAATGGTTTAATTACTGTTTTATCTGAGTTCCAACTATCTCATCAACAATATCTGTAAAGTTATCCATTTCTTTAAAGGGTACAACGGCGCCTGCAGCAATATTATGGCCACCACCAGCTCCATTAAAGCTTTTTGCAGCTTCACTAAGGGCATAGCCGAGGTTTACTCCTTTTTTAATCATTTCCATTGTGGTTCTTCCAGATATTTTCACAATGTCATGCATCTTGGATATGGTGATCACAGGTTTTTGGGGATCTAAAATCTCGAGTTCAAGCCCTATACTTGCTATTGTGCCCATTAAACTTTTTTTAGCTTTATCATTTGTGTAGATATACTGTATATTGTCAAGCTCGGTGGATCCTTCCTTTTTGATCCATTCTATTCCTTTAACCAGGCTTTCCCTGTATTTTTTGGCAAATTCAATTCCCTCATTAAGTGATGGGTCTCTTTCGCCCATGCAGATGCTTAATCCAACACCGTACTTTTTATTTTTACCGCAGGCATCCAGGATTCTGGAATAATCTTCAATATCTCTTAGAGCAGGCGCTTCATCTGGAACGCTGTAGGTTTTGCTGAATATTTTGGGATTTACCTTGATCAGCTCTTCTTTGAGAATATCCCTTTCTTCATTACTCAGGTCTTCAAATTTAATCCCGTAGGATAAACCATGATCCTGTAAGAATGCTTTAGCTCCTTCTGGATCCCCTGAAATCCCTTTTAAGGCAGGATTAAATGTATATGCAAGCGATTTATAGATGGGCTCTTCTCTTTTATATGTTATTTTAAGGTCTTCACGCTCCTCAATGACCCCTGCATTAAGGCCTTCATCGAGTATCATCCTGTTTACGCCTGTAATTTCTTCCTGACACTGCATATCTCCAAAGGCGCCGACAAGGGCGAGTCCTGAAAGATCTACATTGTTCATTCCTTTTACAGATAGATATGATACTCCAGAGGCGCTTATATCGCGTGTACCGTCTAATCCAAATAGATGTGGATTAACATGAACCACATTGTCGTATTTTTCTTCATCCTCTGATAAAACCTGATGATGATCAGCAATAACTGAATCTGCTTTAAATTTACTTATAAGTTGAGGATATGGGCTTCCCATATCGCAGAAAACAAATAATTTATATCTTTCCTGCCGGAGTTTTTTTATAAATTCCTCTTTAAGTCTTGGAACTATTGTAGCATGGAATTTTCCGCCCTGTTTGGATATTGCATTGCACATTACCCCAGCGGCGGATAATCCGTCAGAATCATTGTGAGAGATAATTCTCACAATATGATCCTTTTCTATATGCTCTTTTATGAGGGAGCAGGCTTCGTCAGCCCTATTTAACAAGGAGTGCTGCGCTTCTTGGGTCATATCTCCATCCTTCAGGAAGTACGCCTTCTCTTACGTAGTATCTGACTAATCTTCTTATTTTTGATTCGATAATTCTTAGTCCTCTTCTTGTGTGAAGGTCTTTTGGATTTTCTTCAAGATGGTCCCTTATATTAACTGCTCTTCTTATGAGATTCATAAGATCTTCAGGGTATTTAAGTTCCTGGCCGTGGTCTGCAAGTATTTGGGTTATTTTCTTCCCGGTTACAAGTTTCACATTGGGAATACCATACTGGTCTCTTAAAATTATCCCAATTTTACTTGTGGAGTTACCTTCTTTTGTGAGTTTTAAAATTATCTCTTCAATTTCTTCGTTTGAATATTCAATCCATTCAGGCTTTATTGCCATAAAATCACCTCAAAAATTCCTCAAAAATCTATATAGATTTTTGGGACTCGAAAATCTTCGATTTTCGGTAGTTTCTATTTTTGTGGTTCGAAAAATCTATGATTTTTCTCACCTCTATATAAGTTTAATAGGTTAAATGAATTCTTCGACTAGTCACTTGTTGAATTTAACCATGATGCAAATTTTTCAAGTGACTTTCTTCTGTGAGAAAATTCATTTTTTTCTACTCTTGTAAGCTCTCCAAAAGTTTTATTAAAACCTTCTGGAATAAAAAGCGGATCATAGGCAAAGCCATGATTTCCACGCTCTTCGTATGCTATATGTCCACTGACAAGGCCTAAAAAAATCTCGGGTTCGGATTTGGGCGTGCAATACCCAATAACCGACCTGAACTCGGCGTATCTGTCTTCAACATCATTCATGAGCTTTAAAATGCCTTTATTTCTAAGAGTTTCCTGCACGTAGGAAGAATATGTTCCTGGAAACCAGTTCAAGGCTCTTATAAAAAGACCGGCATCTTCTACTATGACTGGTCCTTTAAGTTTACCTGCAGCATATTCTGCGCCGTATCTGGCCACATCTTCAAGAGATCCCTGTATTTCAGGGTATCCAAGATCGATATGCTCAAGTTCTATGCCAAATTTTTCAAAAATTCCTCTGGCTTCTTTAACTTTGTGTTCGTTACCTGTTATAAATGTAATGATTTTTGCCACTTTATACCACTCAACCTGAAATAAATTCATTTCTGTTAAAATATCTTTATCTTTTAATTATTTATTGGATTTAATCCTTTTAAAATTCACTTGAATCAACAGAACCCCGCGTATTTAAATATTCTTTTTTTTCCAGATTATGAAAAGTATCAATACTAATCAGATTAATATAATATCAATGGCCATTCATAAAGTTTTTTCAGCAAAAGATAATGGAAATTTCATAAAGACAGCATCTTTTTATGAACTATATTCATTGTTAAAAACTTTAAAAACATCTAAAGGCCATTTTGTACTTGTTTTGGGCACGCCAGGCACTGGTAAATCTGCCAACATATATCAGGCACTTTCTTTGCTTGATTTTGATGTTTATGATACTTTTCTATTTATAGATGCTCATTCAACACCTCAAGATGTATTCAGGATTTTCTGGGACACCCTTAAAAAAGATATGGGTGCTAAATCCAAAAAAGAGGTTTATAAAAAGGCATCGGAATATGATTTGATTCTCTTTGCTGATCCTTTCCTTGATTCAGAATACATTGATGGGGATAAGATGGGTTTAGGGTTATGGACTGAAGAAAAGGGCCCTGATACATTCCCTTTATATTTAAAAGTTTTATATGAATATTTTAAACACTACAATGATTTGAAAAAGGTTAATATCGTTGCTCAAACAGCATGGATATTAAAATTTCGGGGAGTTAGGTATGATATTCTCACTGATTTCGGTTTTTTCTCCAGAATTTTGGTTTTTTTATTGAAAAGATTATTTGACGTGGTTATGATATCTTACACCAAAGAAGAGATGATGGAAATTGTTAGAAGTTATCATAGGGATCTTGATGATGAAAAAATTGGAAAATATATAAGAAAATATGGTAACAGGCCACGTTTTATCTTTGAAGCTCTGGATAAAGAAACAGAATAAGTATAAAAGAAATTTTTTTAATTTTTTCGTGTTATATTCTTATAAATCCTCAAAAATGATCTGATATTTTAACTGTCAATTTGAATTATTTGGATTAGATATTCAAAAAATGCATTCCCTTTTGTTATTAAATAGGTTTAAAAATTTAATTTTATTACTTACCCAATATTTTTTATTAAATAATTTATATAATATATGATGGTGATGTATATGGCAGATATTTATGATAAAATGGTAAACGAGGCTCTTGCAGCTCAAAGAGCAGATGTAAATACTGTGAAAAAATATAGAGGACAGGAATTTAAAATGGAACATACAAAAGCTTATGTCGATGTTGCAAATAAGATGGAAGCCATTGACGGACAAAGTGAAGCGGTAATAAACCTCCATGTAGATTCTATTAACAATCATTTTGACATTCTAAGTAGCCTTACTGATTCTGTAAGACCAGAGGATGATCCTTTTGTAGAACATTACCAGACACCAGCGATACTTGAGATATTATACGAAGAAGACGATGACTTTAAAAAAAGCGTTGATAAGTTTATAGATGTTATTGGGAAATCCGAAGATATTATAGGGCTTGACTCTGTAAGAAGGTATTCTGGATTTTATGGGCCTACATGTGTTGTTGATTTCGCCATGATTCCTGGAAGTAGCAGTAATGTGGTAAATAGGATATTGAAAAAGACAGATATACCCGATGATCATAAAAGGACCATATTGGCTGCAAAATCATGGGGAATGAACACATCTTACGGTATAGGTGAAATATTTGCAAATAAGGTAGAAGAAGGCGTAACAGTTAGTGAGGCCATAAAAGAAGAAATAGAAATGGTTAAATCCATATATGAAACTCCTGTGGATGCCCAGGCAAAATTAATGGACTCATTAGGTCATGAATCATTTGATGTAAGGAAATACATGGCAAAATACAAAGAAAACATGAAAGGAACTGTTATGGATGCTGTAGAAGACGGGGTACATTATGGAAACATAGTTACTGTCCCTGCTTACTGTGTTGGTGATATATCTCACCATATATCTCAATCAACCTATAACATGTGTAAAGATGATGTTATAATGGCCATAATTGAAGCTACAACTGATGTGATGGAATCAACCCTTAAAAATGCCATGAGCAACATTAAAAGTGAATATCAATTATTATCAGTAGCTACAGGGTCTGCTGCATGTGCAGTGGAATATATACTGGAATTGGATGGATTTAACGCCCCAACAGTGGTTGAGCTGCTTACAAGAAGATTCCACAATTATGTGCAGCTATATCCCACAAGAGGAGCTGCAGCAGAACTTCACAACTGTGACTTTATGGACACCATTTACAGAGGATGGAAAAGCCTGGATAAGGCAAGAAGAATGAGAAATGGAAGTGAAGGAAAATTAGAACCAGATGTAGCAGGATTTAAAGTAGATTTAGATCCAGTAGATAAAAATGAAGTTATAATGAATCCTCAAAGATACACATATCCCGCATGCGCTATAACAGTTCGATTCTCCTCTTTAATGAGATTGGCTGATTATCCTTGCCTGATTACCAGTGAACCAATAACTGCTACCATGATGACCAACATTATAGCCCTGCACAAAGAAACTCCTGCATCCCCAGTCAGGGCATGTAAAAATTGTGCTTCAGCATGTCTCGTTGATTTCAGACACAGTTACTGCCAGTGGAAAGAAGCAGTATAATTCCTTTATTTATTTTTTAAGGTGATAAAATGAAATGTTACATGTGTGCTTTAGAAGGGAAAGATACAGATGCACTGGCCATTTGCATAGTCTGTGGAATGGGTGTCTGTATGGATCACCTTATTAGAGAAGAACTTGAAATCTGGGAAGGCGATTATCCATTCCCTTCAAAGAGATTTGAAAAGACATTGCCCCGATTTTTATGTGAATGGTGCTATGAAGCATATCAAAGCGGTTAAGGGTGATTTACAATGATTTCTTTAAAAAAAAGGTTTTTAGCAGAACTAATAGGAACTTTCTTCCTTGTATATATAGGGGCGGGTGCTGCAGCTATAACATTAATGATCAGCAGTGGGGCGCCTCTTCCAAATACATTTAATATAGGTATAGGTAGTTTAGGCGGATTAGGGGACTGGTTAGCCATAGGTTTAGCTTTTGGTTTAACTGTCGCTGTTCTAATTTACGCTATTGGCCATATTTCGGGGTGTCATATAAATCCTGCAGTTACAATTGGTCTTTGGGCTACAAGAAAATTCCCTGCAAGTGATGTTGTTCCATATATTGTTGCACAGTTAATTGGAGCATCTCTTGCAAGTTTCTTATTTGCTGCAAGTGCAGGTATGGGTGCAGTTACTATTGGAGGGCTTGGAGCAACTGCCCCCTTTGAAGGAATTGGATACTTTCAGGCGATACTTGTTGAAGCAATAGGTACATTTCTCCTTATGCTTGTTATAATGGGATCAGCAGTTGATAAAAGAGCTGCTCCTGGATTTGCAGGTATTGCAATTGGTTTTACAGTAGCAGGAGTCATAACAACAATAGGAAATATTACAGGAGCTTCAATCAACCCTGCAAGGACATTTGGACCCTATTTGGGGGATCTTGTTCTTGGTGGAAGTAATCTATGGCAATATTTCCCAATATATGTAGTTGGGCCCATTGTAGGGGCTGTAATTGCAGCATTTGTATATGATTATATCTCATCGGAAGAAAAATTGCCTTATAGGGGAATTACTGGAGAAAATAAAAGGAAAATGTAGATATGATGATCTTAATCATCATAAACCTATTCATTTTAGAAAAGACTTTATAACGAGTTTACAGTGTACCTACCCCTCCCTTCAACTTCTCCAATTTTTTGAATTATTTCCTGGTAGTTATCAGCGATTTTATATCCTTTTAAAATTTCATCAAAACATATATCTGCAATTTTATAATGAATCCCTGAAATTGCTTTTTTAAATACCAGAAGGTCAACTCCTTTATCTTCAACTAAATCAGAATTTTTTCCAAGCCCAAAATCTATAAAGACAATTTTCTCATCTTTTAAAATTAAATTAGATGTTGTGAGGTCACCGTGAATTATACCACAATTATGTAACTTCGCTATGTCCTTGCCAATTTTTCTGGAGATCTTTTTAATTTCATCAATTGAAACATCTTCAAAAACATCTTTAATCATCTTTCCATCAACTTTTTGGAGCGTTAGCGAGTATATGGCTTTATTTATATCATAAATTAGCGGGGTTGTTACTCCACAGCTCTTGGCTTCGCTTAAAAGCTTGGCTTCTTTTTTTGTTCTCTTCTTCCTTAAATGGTGGTCGATTTCGGGAATTCTGTAGCTTTTAGGGATTCTTTCTTTAATGAAAGCATTATGATTCAGCCAGTTACTTTCATAGAGATTGGCTTCAGCTCCTTTTTCTGCAATTTCAGCAGGTAATTGCAGATGTTTTGTGGAGGATTTCATCCATGGAACATCCACCATGTCCGTCCTGTACTTCTGGATCACTGTTGTATCTTCTATATGCTGTGTTAATCCATGTTTATACATTAATTGGCCCATCCAGGCAATCATAGCGCCATTATCACCACAGTACTTTATGGGGGGCATATAAAAATCTGCAAAATGTTCTTCTGCCATAATACTGACCATTTCACGTAATCGGGAATTTGCTGCAACTCCACCGCATAACATTACTTCTTGTTTCTTTGTATGGGCCAAAGCACGTTCTGTGACCTCAACAAGCATTGAAAAGGCGGTTTCCTGTAAACTGTAGCAAACATCATCCAGTGGAGCTCCTGATTCATATTTCCTTATAGCTGCAGTAAGAACTCCTGAAAAAGAGAGATCCATTCCTTTAACAGCATAGGGAAGTTTTATGTATTCATCTGCATTCTTCGCGTGTTCTTCGACTTTCGGGCCGCCAGGATGTCCAAGCCCAACTTCACGTGCAAACTGGTCAAGACAATTCCCCATGGCAATGTCCAGGGTTTCTCCAAAAACTCTGTATCTTTCAGATTCATAGGCAATTACTTGAGTATTTCCCCCACTCACATAAAGTGATACAGGATCTTCAGCACCAGTTGTAAGCTTTCCTATTTCAACATGTCCCAAGCAGTGGTTAACTCCAACAATAGGAACATTTAATGAGATTGCAAGTGATCTTGCAGCAGTTGCAGTGGTTCTAAGTGCAGGGCCAAGTCCCGGCCCGCGTGAAAACGCAACAAGGTCTATGTCATCGATATCTAATTTTGATTCGGCAAGCGCATCTTTTATTAGTGGGACTATTGAAGCAGCATGGTGTTCAGCTGCTTCTCTGGGGTGTATTCCTCCACTTTCTGGGATTAACTGTTTTCCACAAGATGCGAGGATATTTCCTTCGTCATCGACGATTCCAACGCCTGTTTTTTCCGCGGTTCCTTCAATTCCAATACATATCAATTATATCACTTTAATTAGAATTATCGACCTATTTTATCCTTTATAAATTCAATATTCACTTTTTTATCTTTATAAATTAATTAAAATAAATCCATATATTTAGCTTAAAACTATATTCATATTATAATCTGATCATTAATAAATTTCAATGGTGATACAATGAACAATATAAAATGCTACGGCTCATCAGAAATTCTCAAGAGACTTGAAAATAAGGATCCTTTATTTTTATGTGTTATTGCAACTACAAAGACATCCAATATTCCTGGAATAACTGGTGCTGGTGCTACACCTGAACTTACTGATTATACACCCGCAGCTGATTTAGAACTTGTGATACATGGAGCACCTAAATGTCTTCCAGAAATTCCCCAAACAATAGTTGGAGATGATGTGGCCCCAACACCGGCCGTAATAACAAAAGCATGTCTTGAACTTGCTGATATACCATTAATGGTTGCTGATGCTGGCGCTGGAATAAAACCAGATTTGCCTTATATTAAATTGGGTAATGAACCTGGAAAAGATATAAGAACCGGAAAAGCTGTTCCCAACGCGAAGGAATTATTTGACAAAGGTGTGATGCTTGGTAAAACTTTATCCAAACTTACTGATCATCTTGTAATTGGAGAAAGCACCCCTGCAGGTACAACTACTGCTCTGGGAGTTTTAACAGCTCTCGGATACGATGCGAGAATGAAGGTAAGCGGCAGCATGCCGAAAAACCCCCATGATTTAAAACAAGAGGTAGTTTTAGAAGGGCTTAAAGCAGCAGGATATGAAGAAGGCGATATTGTGGAGGACGCTCTTAGAGCAGTTGAAATTGTGGGAGATCCAATGATCCCGGCTGTTGCAGGGATTTTAATTGGTTCATCTGTTCCAGTCACGCTAGCAGGCGGCACACAGATGACTGCGGTGTGTTCTGTTATTAAAAACGTTGATCCTGCCTTTGATTTCTCCAGTATATGTATTGCAACAACCATTTTTGTTGCAGAGGATGAAACAGCAGATATTAATTATATTGTGGACCAAATAGCAGATATCTCTGTTTTTGCAGTTGATCCAGAATTCGAAAAATCAACTGTATCAGGGCTTAAAAGTTATTTAAATGGTTCTGTGAAGGAAGGAGTAGGTGCTGGCGGTGCTATGATGGCTGCAACATTAAAAGGTGCTGATATGGAAGATATAAGGGAGAAAATTGAGGATCTTTGTAAAAAGATCTTCTAAAAATCATTTATTATTTTTAATATTTATGAATCAATTTAAATTCCTTAAAAATTTCCTTATAAAGTTTTTACCCTCTAAAAAGATTTCCATAGTTTGTATTTTATTTTATATATGGGGAATTATTTTTGCTTTTATGAATCCGGTTCTTGCACATTTCACTTTTTCTGGGGGGATGTTTCTGGATGGCATTGAAGTGAAAATACAGATGCCTATGGATATTACATTAGATTATATTTTGAATCAGTTTATTTACTATCTTGGCGCCGTTTCATTGGGTATTTTTTTAAATAATCTGGTTTTAATGATTTTATGTATTTTTTCAGGGTTTGCCCTAATCCCAGTTATTTTAATTGGTCTTTTCATGAAAATGGGAACTACAACATTTTTTATTGTTGAAAAACTGGGTTTTACAGGAATTTTGGTTCTTATAGGTTCATTTCATATTTACTTCGAGTTTTTAGCCGCACTTCTGGCTATTGACGCCTTTTTTAAGTTTTATATTTCCTTTATAAGTTCAATAAGGCAACATGATATCACTGTATTTAAGGAAGATGTTTTAAAAGAATTTTTACCTATATTTTTGCGGATTATATTGCTTTTAGCATTCGCAGCTATTTTAGAGGTTTTCTGGAGCACATGGTGGGTTTACATACTCACAGATCATTATATTTCATGGTATGAGTTTTATTTTGGCGCATATTCTGTTCTTTTAATTTAGGATATTTCTATTAATATAAAACTTTAAATAGTGTTATGTTAGAATTATATAACATTGGGTTAGAAATGTATAACATTATGTTTGAAATAATTAACTAATAATAGGAGTGATTAAAATGGATGTGAATTTCAATTATTTCTGGGGTCTTCTCGGTATTTTAGGGCTTTTAGGGTACGTGTTAGGAAATCCGGTGTACTATGCATTTTTTGCATTTTTCCTGTTCTTTTTATCTCCCGTCTATAATTGGGCTAAAAAAGGAGAGAAAAAAGAAAAACGTGAAAGAAATTATGACATGTATAAAATAAGTATGTGGATTGGGTCAGCCATATTACTCGTCTGTTCATTTTATTTAATGGCCACTAAAACCATGAACGATTTTGCAGCTATAGGGCTGCTTTTAGGTATTTTAATTTACGTATCCAGCTTTTTTGCATCTATTGGGATGGAGAAAACAGCCAGGGACGAGCGTTTAAGGAAAATTGGAACACTTGCAGCCACATGGTCATGGTACATCACCTTAGTATTTGTCTCTTTCCTTGTTGTATCAATGTACTGGGCGCAGAGGATTCATGATCCTATTGAACTAATGGGACTAACAATTTTTGTCATGGTATCTACAATGCTTGTGGCTAACGCCATTTTAAGCCGTACAGGAGATATAGATTTATAGATTAAACTGTTGAAATAATCTTTAACTAAAAATGGGATCAAATGAGAACAAGAATTAAAGAATTCAGGGCCAGATACAATTTAACCCAGGCAGAACTTGCAGAAAAGGTAGGGGTTAGAAGAGAAACTATAGTTTTTCTTGAAAAAGGAAAATATAACCCATCTTTAAAATTAGCTCATGATATTGCAGTAGCTTTAAATTCTAATATTGATGAGCTCTTTATTTTTGATGATGAGGAAGAAAAAAAAGATGATTAGAATACTAAAGTTAAAATTAAAACAAAAGCACCAACGATCCAGCAGTAATAAGCAAAGAACAGTAAACTTCTTTCTTTTACTAATTTTAACATCAATTTAATGGCTAAATAACCGGATATTGCTGCTGCGATAAAACCAGCTATAAAGGCACTTGCGTTAATGTCTAAACCTGTACTTATATCTTTTACCTGAACTAAGGCTGCTCCTAAAATTGCAGGTATGGAAAGTAAAAAGCTGTAACGTGCCGCTAAATCTCTTTCAAGACCTAAAAATAACCCTGTAGAGATTGTAGCCCCCGAACGAGATATGCCTGGAGCAATGGCGCATGCTTGAGCAATACCTATTAATAGGGAGTTTTTAATATTCATTTCCTTTAAACTACTCTTCTTTAGAGTTCTTTTTGATATTCTTTCTGATCCCCAAAGCAGGAAACCGGTAATAAGCAAAAAGAATGCTACAGCTGTTATATCGCTGAACAAACTTTCAAAGAAATCTTCGAGAAATACTCCGGCTAATCCGGCAGGTATTGTACCAATAATTATGAACCATGTCAGTTTTTTAAATTGATCTTCTTTAATTTCATTTTTAAACTGACGGCGAGGTATATCCATTAAACTGGAGACGAATGACTTTAATAATTGTACTACATCTTTCCAGAAGTACCCAATTACTGCTACAAGACTTCCTATGTGTAATACAGTGTCAAAAGCTAAATTAGGCGCGAATCCTGTGAGTTCATGCATGAATACAAGGTGTGCTGAACTGCTTACTGGTAAAAATTCAGTTAGTCCCTGAACTGTCCCTATGATGATTCCTGTTAAAATCTGTGTAATATCCATTATTTCACCAAATAATTAATGCATTAAAAATTAATTAGAATATTTTAAATCATTAGATTTATTCTCTTTCCAACGCTTTAATTCCTTTTTACCCATCATTCTTTAAATATGGTGGTATTTAAATCTTGTCTAATAACAAGTTATAACTTATAACTAATAACTTAAACCTTGTAATTATCTTTTACAACAAAAAATAAAAATTGTTTATGGTTATTCTACAAAAGTAAGCCAGCCAAATCTGTCTTCATCCACACCTCCAACGATATTGAAGAATTTTGTCTGTAATTTCTCTGTTAATGGGCCTCTTTTTCCGCTACCGATCTTTATTTTATCAACAGATCTAACTGGAGTTATTTCAGCAGCAGTACCGGTTAAAAAGATTTCATCAGCTAAATACAGCATTTCTCTTGGTATTGATTCTTCTTTGACTTTAATCTCTAATTCTTCAGCTAATTTAATTACAGAATCTCTTGTTATTCCTGAAAGTATTGATAGAGAGGAATGCGGGGTATAAATTACATCCTCTTTAACCAGAAATATGTTTTCTCCACTTCCTTCACTTACCATCCCACTGTAGTCAAGCATTATTGCCTCATCAAAACCATTGAACACAGATTCCATCTTTGCCAGTTGAGAATTCATATAGTTGGCACCAGCCTTGGCCATATTAGGAAGTGTGTTTGGCGCCATTCGCCTCCATGTGGAAACACCTAAATCCACACCATTTTCAAGTGCATCTTCACCGAGATATTTTCCCCATTCCCAGGCAGCGATAACTGTGTCAAGGGGACAGTTCAAGGGATAAACTCCTAATTCTTTATATCCACGAAATGCAATAGGCCTTATGTAACAGTCCTTGAGGTTGTTGACCTTTATTGTTTCAATAATTCCATTGCAGATTTCATCTACAGAATATGGGATGTCCATCCTGTAGATTTTCCCTGAATTAAATAATCTCTCAACGTGCTCCCGCAAACGGAATACAGCAGGCCCATTTTTTGTGTTATAACACCTTATACCTTCAAATACGCTTGAGCCGTAATGAACAACGTGAGATAGAACGTGTATATTTGCATCTTTCCAGTTTACGAATTCTCCATTAAACCATATTTTCCCTGTTTCTTCATTAAAAGCCATGATAATTCCTCTTTTTGCTCTATTGATCTATTAGAAATCTATTTATTATTTTGATGAATCCATGTCATTAAATTAGATATTATCAATTGTATATAATAAGCTGTGGGGTTATTAAAAAATTCAACTAATTCCTTTTTAAATCAGAAAAGTTTATATATGCTGCCATCCAATACTCAAAAATACTCAATTAGGGCCGGTGGTCTAGGGGTATGATACCTCGCTTACAACGAGGTGATCACGAGTTCGAATCTCGTCCGGCCCATCTTTTTTGAAAGGACAGACCCAAGTTCTTTAAAAATCTTTGATTTTTTATGTTGAAGGAAATCTGTCAAAATTCGTAAATTTTGACGCAACGAATCGAAGATTCGTATGCTTTCATTTCCTGAACCGCAAATCGAAAGATTTGCAGGCAGCAAAAACTTTGTTTTTACAGGCCTCGCTTCGCTGCTGAAGAAGGAATAAAAACGAATCCTATTTCTAAAAACAATAACATTGAATAATTTGATGATTTCTAAAATAAAGTATTCTATTAAAAAGTTATAAAGCTTTTAAAAACACAGTTTTACACTTATTTTAATGATTCTTTTGAAATTAAGTGAAAATAATCAAGGCAATATAAACCATCAAACAGACAAAGAATACTGTAGACCCTTTAATCAGAGTAACGGTTAAATCTCGTTCAACGGCTATGACTATTCCATAAGATAAAATTGCAGCTATAACAATCCTTAATACACCTAAAAGGGCCCGATTCGGAGCCACAAGATATGTTACGACTGTTGATATGGCTAAAACAATCAATATAAGTGCAGCTGTGCTGCTTAATATTACTTTACCCCACGCCTGCAGTTTATTTGATGCAACACTTCGTTTTCTTCCGGAAAGAGAACTTCTTTTACCTGATTTAGGAAAAGAACCGCTGATTTTTGACCCAAATGAAGGATCATAATCATCATCTTCATCTTCTTCTTCCAATTCAGCGTCTTCATAACTTTCTATTTTCTTGTTGGAAAGGGATTTTGCTATTCTCATCAATTCATCTTTATCTATAAGTTCGACATTTCTACCCTGTGCATAGCCTACCGCATTATCAGAAAAGGTGGATGTAGTTATTATTACAACTTTAGATGCATTAAGGGTTTTTGCTACCATTTCCATCTCTTTAATAACATCTAAACCGACTTTCCATCTTTCTTCATAGTTTTTACATGCTACAACAATGCCAATGTCCCCTAAAACAGTAGGTAAGACTCCATAAATATCCACAACATATTTTGTTGTTTTATAATACTTCTGGACTTTGAATCCAGATTTTTCCATTATTTTTGCTACAAAATCCACCAGTCTATTTTTTTCCAACTTTCTCACCATTTAGAAGTGGGGGGATAAATATAAATCAAGTAATATGATCTTATATTCTACATTGTGATTATTTAATATGTAGTATTTAGTTTTAACGATTCAAAAATTAATAAACTAATTTTCCAGTAAACTTTTTGAAGATCAAAAAATAGATATGCTCTATGCGAATTTTGATAACAAATGACGATGGGGTTAACTCATCAGGTATTATAGCAGCGAAAAATGCAGTCAAAGAATTGGGAGATATTAATATTGTGGCACCAGCAACCCAGCAAAGTGGAATTGGACATGCATTAACGCTCTTCGAACCTATAAGAGTAACATCATCAACAATGAGAGATGGCAGCGGAGCTTATTCAGTATCAGGAACACCAACAGATGCTGTGATAATTGGAATATACGAAATAATGAAGGAAAGACCTGATTTATTAATATCGGGGATTAATATAGGAGAAAATCTGGGAATGGCAGAACTTACCACCTCCGGAACTGTTGGAGCTGCAATGGAGGCTGCAGTTCACGGAGTGCCCGCAATTTCAATTTCACTCCAGGTAACACAGGATGACATTAAATTCCATGATGGTCACGTGGATCTTGACTTTGAATTTGCCCAGAAAGTGCTCAGGAAAGTCTCAAACAGGATATTACAGAAAGGTCTTCCGGATGGAGTTGATTTTTTAAATGTGAATATTCCTTCACACCCTGAAACCCATAAAATCAAGTTAACAAGACTTGGAAAGAAAATGTATTCAATCCACATACAAAAAAGACTTGATCCAAGGGGAAGAGAATATTACTGGATTGATGGAGACCCCTCTGGAATAGATGAAGAAGGGACAGATGTATTTACACTTAGAAATGATAGATGCCCAACTATAACGCCTTTATCACTCGATTCTACTTCTAATATTGATTTAATGAAAAACTGGCTTGATTGATATTAGCAAACAAATTTAAAAATAAGCGTGGTCATATGGAGACTTTAGATTCAAATGGAAAAAAAATCAATCAGGGATTAATGGTTAAATATACAAGAACCCATACAGTAGGAAGGGTTGATAAAATAATCTCTGAAAATGGTGCTTTTTGGGTTAAAATAGATACAAGTGGCCTTTATTATAGAAGCGAATATATCGAAGTTATTGAGGGTAATAATGCTTATATAGAACGGAATAAGCCGAATAAGCTAAAGAATAAATCAGAAAAGTTTGAAATTGAAATTCCAGTTGAAATTTCTGATACAACTGATGGACCAGGTGTTGGCGGGGGTTAGATTTTAAGTAATCTAATAGCAAAGAAATAATTATGATTTCAACCGTTACAACAACTACAACAGAAATATCCATATGGCAGATATTAGGATTCGTTATAGCTCTAATTATTCTCTTTTTGATAATTGTATGGATGGTAATGAGACATAAAAAGAAAAATCAGGGGATATAAAAAAAGGACAAATAAATTTAAAAATAGACAAAAATCCTCTATTTAAAAACAGGGATACCCAAAATATCTTTTTCACCCATAAAAACGGCTCTTGCAATCTGGGCGCTTCCAAGAGATCCAGATCTTTCGCCGATTTTCACAACCGGGGCGATATCTTTAATTTCTTTTTTAATGGCTCCAAATACATTGATTGGCTCTTCCATTGAGCCAGTTGAACCTGTAAGGACAATTCCATCCACATTTTTTGCTATTCCTGCTAATCCGTAGATTTCCATCACTATGGTCATGATCATGGTTTCAATTGCAAGTTTGGCCTTCTCATCACCATCTAAATAGTTCTGGATGATTTTATCCTTCATTTTACTGACTTTTTCATCAATATCAGCGATTTTTACGGCACCAGCTCTTGAAAAGCATTCATTAGCAGTTCTGATTCCATCATCTATGTCTCTAAGCATCTCAAGGTCAAGGGGTCCGTGCATAATTCCCATCCCACCAAGACAGGCATCTATCGCGCCTTTAATGATTCTATCTTCAATTAGAATGCTCACAGTATTTGAGCTAATATCTGAAACAATCATATTTTTAAATCCGGTTTCAAGGAAGGCATTATAACAGATGCTCACCTTTTCAGAGCTTGCATGGTGAGAATAAGCTGCCTTAAACTTTTCATCAAGACAGGGGGTAGTTTTGTGAATTCCAGGGATTACAACTGTAGGAATGTCCGAATTTTCGATTTCATCATAAACGGCAGTTCCTCCTCCTGTTACCTTACCAGCACCTTCCATGGAAAGAATTCCTCTGCCTTTCACCTTTTCTATGGGTGTTATTCCGGTTAAGGCATCTCCCATGGCATAGGTAATTGCCATGAGGTCAATAGAATCAAAATCAACTCTTTTAGAGAGTTCTTCTACTGCAGAGACCTTTCCTGAGGAAGAATCTTCCCTGGAAATCTTAAAATGAGTTATTTCATTGTCAATGATGCTGAAAGAGACTCCTGTAGTCCCGTGATCCATTCCTACAAATACCACGAACTCACCTTTGTTTTTCTATAAAAAGAATTTTAAAAAATTGAATGAAATTTGTTTTTTGCAGTCGTTTGCTTAGAAAAACGCGTTTTAATAACTGTTAAGTTTAATTCTATTTCTGCAAGCCGCAGAGCTTTCTAAGCTTTGTACCAACTTCTTCAATCTGTAATTCTTCTTCCATTTCCCTTATTTTGTTGAGCATTGGTGCTCCTGCCTGATTTTCAAGGGTCCATTCCTTGGTGAATTTGCCCTGCTGAATTTCTTTAAGTATCTCCTTCATTTCCTTCCTGGATTCTTCTGTAATGACTCTTTCTCTTCTGGTGAGACCTCCAAATTCTGCTGTGTTACTTACATTGTCCCACATTCCAGCAAATCCTTTCTGATATATAAGGTCAATTATAAGTTTTAATTCGTGACAGGTCTCGAAATATGCGATTTCTGGCTGGTATCCTGCTTCTACAAGGGTCTGGAAACCTGCTTTTATAAGTTCTGTTGCTCCTCCGCAGAGTACTGCCTGCTCACCGAATAAATCGGTTTCGGTTTCTTCTTTAAAGGTTGTTTCAAGTACTCCTGCTCTTGTAAGACCTGAACCTTTGGCCATTGCAAGCACAATTTCTTTTGCATTCCCTGTGTAATCCTGTTCAACAGCTACAAGTCCTGGAACTCCAAACCCTTCTTCATATTCTCTTCTAACAGTTGCACCTGGCGCTTTAGGAGCTACCATTGCTACATTTATGTTTTTTGGTGGTTTAATGTAGCCGTAGTGTATATTGTAACCGTGTGAGAATGTGAGAGTGTTTCCTTCTTCTAAGTTATCTTTAATTGAGTTTTCATAGACATCTGCCTGGATTTCATCAGGGATTAATATGTGAATGACATCTGCTTTTTTAGCTGCTTCTTCAACTGGTAAAACTTCTAAGCCATGACTTTTTACTATGTCCTCTGATGAACTACCTTTTCTAAGTCCAACAACAACATTTAATCCACTTTCTGACATATTTCTGGCCTGGGCCATCCCCTGACTTCCATAACCTATAACTGCAATTGTTTTATCCTTTAAAACGTCTAAATCTACGTCTTTTTCATAATGTATATTCATTTAATGCCTCCAAATATTCTATATTGGGTTCAGGAAAAAACTGTCAAAATCTTTGATTTTGACGCATCGAAAAATTTCAATTTTCGAATGCTATGTTTTTCCTTCAACCTCCAAATCTTTGATTTGGGCCGTCGAACACTTTGTGTTCGGGCATTTGAAATCAGAGATTTCGAATAAGTTCAGAAAAATAATTTCGTATTTTTCTCAACCTCCAATTAGGATTTAAAATAAAAATTACCTGTTATTATGAGGTAAAAATTAATTCTATTTAAATATTCCACTGATTAATTTATAAATTTTGTCATACCATATTTTTTTTTGAACTGATTAAATTGAAAATCAAAATTTCCAAATCCAGTTATAGATTATAGAATAAAACTTTTTGCCAGAATACCCAGTCCAAGAAAGATTAGAACAAATGGAAAAATAATATGGCCATATTTTCTAATTCTACTCCCCAATAATCTATTATCAACTAATTTAAAGCTTATATAACACCAAATACCGATCATAATTAGGAATATTAATATTATAATCAGGACTTGGTAAGAGTTTATACTTGCAAATAAGGGAATATAAACACCTATGTTATCTCCTCCATTTGCAACTGTAACTGATGCAACCAAAAATGAATTGTTATTTTTTAATTTAGAGCATATGGATTGATTTTCATTTTTCACACTGTAATCTGGAAGATTATTGTTATTTTCCCTTAAATCTTTAAGATTCTTTAATCCTATAGTTATAGGAGCTAATCCAAGTAATCCAATCCATTCCATTGGAATAAAGAATTTTAAAAAATAGCTCAGGGCACTTATCAGTATTAAAGTTATAACTCCAAAATATTGGCCTAAAACAATTTGTTTAGTATCAAAATCTTTAATTGCAAAAAACAACATTAAAACAAACAGATCATCAAGATTTGTAGCTATAAACATTGTCACAGCAGTTAAAACTAAAATGAGAGGTTCAATCATGCTAACACAGGAACTAAAAATAAAAATTAAGGAAAAATAAGTTTTAAATAGTTCTAATACCTCGAGACATTGCTGTAGGTCCTGTTCTTGCTATTTCCTTGATCCCAAAGGTTTTAACAAGGTCTATAAGTGCGTCGATCTTATCTGAAGCACCGGTAATTTCAATTGTCAGTGTTTCTGGACTCACATCAATAATCCTGCCTCTAAAGATGTTTGCATACTGAATTACTTCAGATCTTACCTTTTCAGTTGGAGTATGAACTTTAATCAGACACAACTCTCTTTTAACTGTTTTTTCAGGTTCAAGATCTCTGACCTTGATAACATCTATTATCTTATTCAACTGTTTTGTAATCTGTTCCAGGACTTTTTGATCTCCTTTTGCCATGATTGTCATTCTGGCGATGCCTTCCTGCTCAGAAGTTCCCACTGTAATGCTGTCTATGTTAAATCCCCTTCTTGTAAAGAGTCCTGCGACTCTCTGGAGTACACCAGGCTTGTGAAGTACAAGGGCGCTTATTATATGGGTTCTTTCGTTTTCCATATTATTCACCTGCCCTTTCTTCTGCTTCTCTATAGTATGGCACGCCATCAGCACTTTCAAGCTCTATTTTATACTCTCCAACCATTTCGGTAAGTCCACAGCCTGGCGGTACCATTGGAAGTATTTCTTCTGGGTCAATTGTTATATCGATAAGTGTTGGTTCTCCTGAGTTAATTGCATTTTTTAAGGTTTCTCTAACTTCACCCGGTTTTTCCACTCGGTATGCAGCTACTCCAAAGGCTTCTGCAAGTTTAACAAAATCAGGAACTTCTCCAAGATGGGTATGTGATAATCTCTTCTCGTAGAATAGCTTCTGCCACTGTGCAACCATTCCCAGATATCTGTTATCTAAAATACAGATTACAACAGGGATATCATACTCTTTAATTGTTGCAAGGTCCTGTGAAACCATAAGGAATCCTCCATCTCCACATACTGCAACAACATCACTTTCAGGTTTTGCGACTTTTGCCCCCATTGCTGCCGGGAATCCGAATCCCATAGTTCCAAGACCGCCTGATGATAGGAAGGTTCGGGGATGCCTTACTTTGAAATAATGGGCCATCCACATCTGATTTAAACCAACATCTGTTGTAACTATGGTTTCTTCATCTGTAGCCTGCATTATTTCTTTAATAACCTGCTGCGGTTTTAAAGGAACATCATCAAAGGAAGTTCTCGGTGTAGATGACCGTTTACAATTTTGTACATATCTCATCCATTCATCAGTATTTCCACGAATATTGATCTGGCTAAGGGCTTTAATAAGATTTGAAAGAGTTATCTTTGCATCACCAACAATTGGGATATCTATATCCACATTTTTCCCAATTTCTGCTGGATCAATATCTATGTGGATGATTTTAGCATTTTTAGCGAATTCTGCAACATTTCCAGTTGTCCTATCTGAAAATCTGCATCCTACTGCAATCAGACAATCGCATTCATCAACCATAAAGTTTGAGGGCTTTGTCCCGTGCATTCCAAGCATACCCAGTGAATATGGATGATCTTCTGGGAAAGATCCTTTACCCAGTAGAGAGGTAACGACCGGTGCATCAATGATTTCTGAAAGTTTAAGAAGCTCTTCTGATGATCCAGATAGGATTACTCCACCACCAGCAAGTATCACTGGCTTTTTAGAATTTGCAATTAAATTTGCAGCCCTTTTAATTTGTAATGGGTGGCCCTTTCTGGTGGGTTTATAGCCTGGTAAATCAATTCTAACTTCTTTTTCCATGTCCAGCTCCTGTTCCTGAACATCTTTAGGTAAATCCACAACTACAGGTCCAGGTCTACCGGTTCCAGCGATATAGAATGCAGATTTAATCATTCCGGGGATTTCCTGTGGAGTCATTGGCTGGAAGTTGTGTTTTGTAATGGGCATTGTCATTCCTATGGTATCAACTTCCTGGAATGCATCATTACCAATAAGTCCTGTTGCAACCTGTCCAGCAATGGCTACTATTGGTGAAGAGTCCATGTATGCTGTTGCAATTCCTGTTACTAAATTTGTGGCTCCAGGACCGGATGTACCGATACATACTCCTACTTTTCCGGATGCCCTTGCATATCCATCTGCAGCATGGGCTGCACACTGTTCATGTCTTACTAAAATATGTTTCATGTCAGAATCATAGATTACGTCGTATAAAGGAAGTAAAACGCCTCCAGGATAACCAAAGACAACATCTACTCCCTGATCTGCGAGTGATTTAATTAGCGCTTCGCCGCCTCTCATAAAAACACCTTGATTAACTTTTTTGGTCTTGAAATTTAGACTTTAAATATCTATTTCTTTTAGAGAATAAATATTATCTCTATCCCTATGTTGGCTAACTTAAGATATATAGTTAAGATAAAAAACATTAACTGTGAAATTAATTATCAGATTAAAGTTTATACAATTTGAGGTGGATTTATATGAAAATACTTGTAGTAGGTACAGGGGCAAGGGAACACGCAATTTGTAAGGCGATTGAAGGAAATGCAGAATTATACTCGATTATGAGCAATAAAAATCCGGGAATAGCGAGAATATCCAAATTCCAGATTGGAAGCGAAAACGATATTGAGGGAGTTAAGAAATTTGCGGCTGATAATAACATTGATATGGCCGTAATTGGGCCTGAAGCTCCACTTGAGAAGGGTATTGTGGATGCACTTGAATCAATGGGCATAGGATGTGTTGGTCCCACCATGGAAGCGGCCAAAATAGAAACAGATAAGGTTTTTATGAGAAATTTGTTTGAAAATTACAAAATAGACGGTTCTCTGGTTTACAGAGTATTTGATAATTATGATGATATCAGTGATTTTATTGATGATTTTGGAGAGGACGTTGTAATCAAACCGGTTGGTTTAACTGGTGGAAAAGGCGTTAAAATAATGGGAGAGCAACTAAAGGATGCTGATGAAGCTAAAAAATATGCTAAAGAGGTAATAGATACTAAAATGGGAGGTCATGCACGAGTTGTTATTGAAGAAAGGGCGATTGGTGAAGAATTCACTGTTCAGGCTTTTGTTGATGGTAAAAATATTGCCCCAATGCCAGCGGTTCAGGATCATCCCTATGCATTTGAAGGTGATGAAGGCCCAATAACTGGGGGAATGGGTTCTTATTCTGATAAAGGTGGATTATTACCATTTTTAGATAAAAAGAGTTATGATAAGTCAGTTGGGATAATGGAGGATACTGTAAAGGCTATCAATAAAGAAGTAGGTCCTTACAGGGGATTTTTATATGGACAGTTCATGCTGGGTAGAGATGGCCCGAAGCTCATTGAGTACAATGCAAGATTTGGGGATCCTGAAGCAATGAATGTTTTAGAGCTGCTTAAATCTAATTTTGTGGATATCTGTGAGGGTATTGTCAACGGGAACCTTAAGGGGGCTGAATTTGAGGATAAAGCGACTGTTTGCAAATATATAGTGCCCAAAGGATATCCTGGAAGTGCAGTCCCAAATCAGGTTATAGAAGTGGATGAAAAAAGGATAAATGATGCTGGTGCTCAGGTTTACTACGCAGCAGTTAATGAAAAGGATGGAAAGGTGTACAGTTCCTCTTCAAGGGCGTTAGGTCTTGTAGCAGTAGGTGAAACAATAGATGAAGCAGAAAAACTTTGCGAAAATGCTACAAAATATGTAAAAGGCGATATTTACCATAGAAGAGACGTTGGAACAGCTGATTTAATACAAAAAAGGATAAGACATATGGAGCAGCTTAAAAAATAAGGATGTTTTGAATATTGGAGTGAATTATGCGAAATTTAGATGAATACATTCCTGAATTAAGTAATAAAGAAAAAATTCTAAAGATTACAGAGAAAATAGTTAATAATGAGCTTAAAATAGATAAATATGAGAGTAAAAGGCCTATTATAAAACAGTGCATCAAAGAAATGGAGAATAAGATGTTTAGACTCCATAAAAAGTCTCGGGAATATCCGAAAAATCAGAAAATAGGGAATGAAATTGAAGATACTGAAAGTAAACTTAAAAAGGGAATTAAAATCCTCAACGGTTTAAATGATAAAATAATTCGCAAAGAGATTGCTTTAATAAAGCTTAAACAGGAAAGAAGGAAAGAGATTAAATCGGGACTCACAGAATACATGAGTAAAATTAATTCGAGGTATAAAAAACTTCAGGAAGAAGAGATTAGAGATAATGAACCCCATGAAGATAGAAAGAATGAATTAGAAAAAATTGAGAAGGAAATTGAGCATATTAAATGCCTGATTAATACAGAATTTAACGGTAAATAATTCACCTTGAAGATATAGAAAGATAAATATAGTAGGATTTAAATAAACAATTATTTCAATGAATCTGGAAATGAATGAAAATTTGGAGTGAAATTAATGAAACATCTTTTATCAATGGAGGATGCCCGGGATGAAGTGGATGAAATACTGAATCTTGCAGGGAAATTTAAAAAGGGGGAAATCCCTGGAGAGCCGTTAGCCAAAAAATCACTGGCAATGATATTTGAAAAGGCATCTACAAGAACAAGGGTATCTTTTGAAGTAGGCATGTATCAGCTAGGTGGAAACGCTCTTTATCTATCAAGAGATGACCTGCAGCTTGGCCGTGGTGAGATAATAGAAGATACGGCCAAAGCCATGAGTAGATATGTTGATGGCGTGATGATACGGGCCATAGAACATGATGATGTTTTAGAATTTTCACAAAATTCAAGTGTACCTGTAATAAACGGGCTTACAAACAGAGAACACCCCTGCCAGGCATTTGCAGACCTTTTAACAATATATGAAAGTAAAGGAAGCTTTGATGTGACGTTGTCTTACATTGGGGATGGTAATAATGTTTGTAATTCCTTATTATTTGCATCTGCATTTGTGGGTATGGATATGAATGTTGTATGTCCTTCAGACTACAAACCAGACTTTGAAATTGTTAAAAAAGCCGAAGAATATGCAGAAATGTCAGGTTCAAAGATAAAAATTACTGATAACATTGAAGAAGGACTTAAGGGCTCTGATGTTATTTATACAGATGTTTGGGTGAGTATGGGTGATGAAGCTGAAACATCTAAACGAATTAATGATTTAAAAAATTATCAGGTGAATAAAGAGGCTTTAAAACTTGCAGATCCAGATGTTATTGTGTTGCATTGTCTCCCAGCTATAAGAGGTCAGGAAATCACAGATGATGTTATTAATTCTGATCATTCTGTAATCTGGGATCAGGCTGAAAATAGATTGCATGCTCAAAAGGCAATTCTTTACAAGCTTTTAAAGGATTAAAATAGTTTATCTTTAATTTATTTGGCATTATTTTTTTATACTTTTAGACGTATTGATAGTTAAAGAAAATGTTTCATAAGTATTTGCAGTAATAATACTTTGGATCATTGACATTTATTTTGATTTATATTAATTATTATTAGATGGCATTTATCACCTTAAAAATTATGTATATGCTATTAAACCGTTTATTGAATATTATAAATGTTTAAATTATTTTTTATGTAAATATAATGTATTAAACAGGTATTTTAAGCTTTTTTATTACTAATAATAATTTATTCTTATTTTTAGTTAGCGCTATCACTTATTTTACCTATTAAATCATTAATATGGTGTTTTATAAGGTAAGTAAACCATAACTTTAAATACTTATTTAATATATATCAGTAATAACGAATTAATTAATAAAAAATTAATAGGGAGTGGTAATATGACTGATGAAACTAAAGAAAAATTAGTTGACGCGGCTTTAAAACTGTTTGCAGAAGAAGGATATGTCGGAACTAAAACAAGAATTATAGCTCATGAAGCAGGTTTTAGTGAAATGACATTGTTCAGAAAATTTAAAACTAAAGAAAATCTATTTGACACAGTTTTGGTAGAAAAGAAGGAATTGATACTGGATGAAATATATTCAATATTTAATAGAAATAAAGTAAAAGACCCGGCAGAGTCTTTTAGACTCCTAATTGAATATTTTTACAGATTAATTGAAGACCATTTCCAATGCATCAGTATATATGTTAATGAAAGACGTAGAGTGTCTGATAGCATTCTTGAAGAATTTATTGACCATTTAAGCCAGTATTTAGAAAGAAAATATCCAGAAATTAAAATTAACAGCAGAGTATTTGCTTTTAATATACTATCATTTTTATATCTGCTTATACTGGATAAAAATATGGGATATAGTTTTGTTGATCATGAAAAAGCAGTTAAAGAATTTATAGAGTATAATAAAGCTTTTCTTATTTAATATTATAACAATTTTTTATTGTATAATTACTCAAATAAAAACTTATTAAGTTATGTAACAGGATTGTTACAGATTTTTATCTGATGAGTAAACAGATGATAAAATCATGGAAGCAGATTTGAAATTTTGTTCCTGAAAATGGATATGCAGGCGCTGGAACCAACTTATAGTTGAAAAAGCTGGTTTCAGTGAAATGACATTGTTCAGGAAGTTTAAAACTAAAAAAAATCTCTTTAACATGGTTTTAGTACGAAACCAGGAGAAGATTTTGAAGGATTTTGATTCAATTTTTCTTAATGAAGAGTTTGAAAATACCAGAGATTTTTTAGAATCATTAATGGATAAACTTGTTGATGTAATCGACAATAACTATGAATTTGTTAAAATATTTCTAAATGAAAGATGTAGAATGACCGAGACAGTTATAGAGACATTTATAAAACATTTGGGAGAATACATCCAAAAAAAGCTCCTAATGATAAAATAGATTATCAATTATTGGCATTTACAATTTTAGTTTTTGTATACTTCCTGATTTTTGACAGACGTCAAGGGCGTCATTCTGTAGATCATCAAAAAGCAATAGAAAGATTTGTAGATCATTCTACATTAATGCTTGAAGCTTAAACAATTTTAATCTGTAACTATTTTTTTTACATGGAGTTAGGGGCATTAATTCCAAGCAGTTCAAGACAATTTCTAATAGTGATTCTTGATTTATCGACTAAAACTAATCTCAGGGATTCTTCTTCTGTTCCTATTACTGGAACTGACTTATAAAATCTGTTGAATGTCCCTGCAAGGTCTAAAGCATATTGGGCTATATTATGTACTCTTTTTATCCTTACAGATTCCTCAATCACTGAAGTGAACTTTGAAAGCATCTTTACGAGCTCTATTTCAGAAGGATGGCTTAAGTAATAGCTTTCAACAACTTTTTCTGCATTGAAATCTGCTTTTTCCAGTAATTTGCACGCACGTGCATGTGCATATTGTATGGAAGCGCAGCCACGCTCAAAACTTAACGCTTCATCCCATTTAAACACGATATGTTTTTCTGGAGATAATCTGGCGATAAAGTATCGTATAGCTCCAATTCCAATTTCTTCTGCTATTTTCATGGCAGACCATTTTTCAAGATCTTCTCTTCGTTTTTTAATCTCTAAATAGGCGCGTTCGACAGCTTCATCCATTAAATCATCAACTGAAATGAAAACACCCCTTCTTGTAGACATAGAACCTTCTGGAAGAGTTATGAATTCGTAAAATATAACTTCCGGACTTTCAGCGCCTAATAATTTTAATGCTATACTCAACTGATCAATTGCGAGCTTATGATCAGATCCAAGCACATCAATCATTTCATCACTATTTTCTGATTTTTCAAGATGATATGCGAGGTCTCTTGTTGAATAAAGAGAAGTTCCATCTGATCTTGTCAGTATAAGCTCTTTTTCTATCCCATAATCTTCAAGAGGTAGATAAAGGACTTCATTTCTTTCAGTGTAGCTACTTAAATCATCTAAAATCCTTTTAACAGTACCGTCTTTTACAAATTTACTTTCCCATACATACTTATCGTGTGCAACGTTTAAACGTTCTGATGTAGCTTTTATGCCCTCTAAACATTTGCTTACAACATATTCGAAGTAATCAGCAAGTTCTTCGTCTTTCCCACTTTCATATCTTTTTAATAGCAGGTCAATTTCTGTTTTTAGTTCTTCATCGGCACGTAATTTTTCATTCACCTGGAAATAGATTTTCCCGATTTCATGGTCGACTTTTTCTTTTTCTTCTATTTTAAAATCAAAATTAAGGAGTCCCCAGACAATCATGGCAATTTGTCGCCCCATATCATTAACATAATACTGTGTTTCCACATTATATCCTGCAGATTTCAGCACACGGCTAAGGGAATCTCCTATTATGGAATTTCTAATATGGCCAATATGAAGCGGTCCATTTGGATTAGCTGAAGTGTGTTCAAGGATTATTTTTTCTTCTTTTTCTTCAAGCTGACCATAACTATCATTTATGCTCTCTAAAACCAGTTTTGAGAAATTATCATAATTTATAAAGAAATTAATGTAAGGACCTTTCATTTCAACAGATTTAAATAATTCAGGAGTTTCTATAACATTTAAAATATCTTTAGTTATCTCTACTGGTGGTTTTTTCAACTTTTTTGCAAGCTGAAAAGACACTGTTGATGCAAGATCTCCTAAATCTGCATTTGGCGGTTCTTCAACTTTGATTTCTTCAGGCACTTCATATTCTAGGGCTTTAATTGCATTCTCCAGGGATTTCACTGCTTCTTTTTCAAGTAATCTGTACATAAATTCACCATATAATCATTATACATTAATGAGCTAATTTTAAGAAAATTATATTTCATATTAAGATATCAATAAAAAAATTATTAAAATATATTGTTTATCTGATTTCTGATCTTAAATATTTTTAACATAAAAAATCGTGAAAATAATTTGTTATAATCCTCTTATCCAGAGTGTTATATATCCAACTTTAGGTATAACAGCAGGACCATTATCTTCCATTTTAAATTTTGAAATGATCTGTTCCCTTTTAACCAAGACAGGGTCGGGTGAAGGATTGTTATCTCCTTTCATAAGGTACACGTCCCCTTCAGGTGTTTTGGTTATATTAATTACTCTATGAATTACAGGCTGACCAAACCATGTGGCATTATATATTACTATGTCTCCAATTTTCACCTTATCTGGATTTTTTTAACTATTACTATATCGCCGCGGTAGAGCGCCGGTTCCATGCTACCGCCTGTAACTACATTCATTTTTGTATTTACTGGGCTTAAATTAGAATTCACAGAATATATTCCTATTATTCCAGCCACAAAAATAAAACCAATGATTACAACCGGTACGATTGAAATCAGTTTTTTCGATGATTTCAAAGGTCATTCTCCATATAAATTTATAATCCCCTTATCCATATGGTTATATACCCAATTTTAGGTATGATTAAAGGGTTATTATTTATAGTTATAACCTTTGAAATGATTTGCTCTCTTTTAACCAGGGAAGGATCAGGTGAGGGATTATTATCTCCTTTTATTAGATATAATTCGCCTTCAGACGTTTTTTTAATGTCAATAACCCGGTGAATTACGGGTTGATTATACCAGTCAGCATTATAAACTACTATGTCTCCATTCTCTATAACACCAGGATTTGTATCAATTATAACGATATCCCCTCGCTCCATGACTGGCTCCATGCTTCCAGAGACAACTACATTCATGTGCTGGGCTAAAATAACTCCAATGAGTATAATGACAATATAAGTTGCAATTTCCTTAAGATCCAATTTTTCACCCTTACGGCGTTTTTTATACTATTATTTAAACTTTAAAAGGTTTATATTTTTGCTAAATTATCTTAAAATAGCTCCTTTATCTGCAGAACTTGCAAGTTTTCTGTACCGTGAAAGCCAGCCTTTAACTTCTTTACTTGGAAGGATTACTTCTTCAAGTCTCTTTTTAATTTCATCTTCATCAAGTTTAACATCCAGTTTTCGATTATGCATGTCTATTTTTATTATATCTCCATCTTTTAAAGCAGCAAGAGGACCTCCTGCCATAGCTTCTGGAGATACGTGTCCTATACATGGTCCCCGTGTTCCTCCTGAAAATCTTCCATCTGTTATAAGTGCAACTGACTTAATGCCCATTCCAGATATGGCTGATGTTGGATTTAGCATTTCACGCATTCCAGGACCTCCTTTTGGTCCTTCATATCTTATTATAACTACGTCTCCTTCCTGAATTTCCTTATTAAAGACGGCAGAAACGCATTCATCTTCACTGTTGAAGACTTTTGCAGGCCCTTCGTGTTCCATCATATCTTCATCTACGGCACCTATTTTAACCACAGATCCTCTTGGAGCTAAATTTCCTTTTAATATGGCAAGTCCGCCCTCTTCATGTATAGGGTTATTTAATGGTCGTATAACTTCTTCGTTTAAGACTTTTGCATCTTTAATATTTTCTTTAAGAGTTTTTCCAGTACAGGTCATTACTTCTGGATTTATTTTATCTTCTATTACTTTCAAGACTGCGGGTATGCCTCCAGCACGGTCTAAATCAAGCATTGTATGAATCCCAGAAGGACTCAGTTTGGTGATGTGAGGAATTTTTTTACCTAATAAGTCAAAAGTATCAAGATTTATATTAACTCCTTTATCCTCAAGTTCGCTTGCTATTGCAGGAATATGGAGCGTAGTATTTGTAGAACCTCCAAGAGCTAGATCCGCTGCTATAGCATTTTCAAATGCCTCTTGGGTCATTACTTTTGATGGATTTATATTTTTTTCCAGTAATTCTATTATTTTAGATCCAGATTCTCTTGCAAGTCTCATTTTTTTGGCATCAACTGCATGAGCTGTAGCACAATAGGGTAAACTCATCCCTAAAACTTCTGTTACGCATGCCATTGTGTTTGCAGTAAATAAACCTGCACATGAACCTGCTCCTGGACAGGCACATCTTTCCAGTTCGTCAATTTCTTCCATTGTCATTTTACCTGATGAAACAGCGCCTACACCTTCATAAACATCAATTAGATCGACAGATTTCCCATGGAATTTACCTGGCTTCATTGGACCTCCTGTAACAAAGATTGAAGGAATATCAAGTCTCGCTGCAGCCATAAGCATTCCTGGAACGACTTTATCACATGTGGGGATACAAACAAGTCCATCAAGCTGATGTGCTTGAGCCATGGTTTCTACTGTATCGGCTATTATTTCACGGGAAGCAAGGGAATATTTCATTCCTTCGTGATTCATAGCTATACCGTCGCAAATAGCCATGGTATTAAATTCAAAAGGAACACCACCGGCATGGCTTATTCCTATTTTAACTGCATCTGCAACTTCATTTAAATGAATATGGCCGGGAACAATGTCAGTAAAACTGTTTGCAACACCTATAAATGGTTTATCCATTTCTTCATCTGTAACTCCGCATGCCCTTAGCAGAGATCTGTGGGGGGCTCTTTGCAGACCTTTTTTAATTGAATCACTTCTCATTGAATCACATCTTGAAATTTTTCTCTAATTAATGCTTTATAATCGGCTTATTAGATAATATAAATTTAATTTATTCTTATTTTTAAATAAGCAGTGTTTTTGAATATTATATCCTTTTTTGAGGACTTATAAATTATAATTGTTCAAAACTGTTAATAAGATTTAAGCGTAAAATAATTTATAGTTTTAGTATTTATTAATATGTGTCAGAATTCATATTGCGGGCAGAATTGAAATTTCATCATTTTTTACTTCATAGGTAAATAAAAGAAATGATGAATTTATAGAATCCATTTAAACTTCATTTGTTATTTAGGTATTTTTGAATCATAATGGCTTCTCCCTCAAATATTTAAGATTCAAACAATAGATTATTATCATGCATATAGAATTAATTTTAAAATTTTTAATTTCTTTTGCAATAGGGGCGCTGATTGGTACTGAAAGGGAGCGAAAACAGTCTAAAATAAAAGAATTTGCTGGAATAAGGACTTTCATGCTGATCGCGGTATTTGGAACCTCATCTGCTTTTTTATCAACATTTTATCCTAATTTTTTAATTATAGCGTTTTTAGGGCTTGCAGCAATTGTAAGTTTGAGTTATATCCCCAGTATAAAGGAAACTGGTGATATTGGAATAACTACAGAAGTAGTGGCACTTCTTACATTCATTTTAGGCGCATTATGCTTTACTGATGAAGGATTACAAATTGTCCCCATTCTTGCAATAATAATAACCACTTTACTTGCAGTTAAGCCATATTTACACACTTTTGCACAGAAAATAAGCCAGAAAGAGATTATAAATACCCTTAAATTCCTGATAGTTGCATTTGTGATACTTCCATTACTTCCAAATGAGACTATTGGACCTTTAGGTGTTTTTAATCCCTATCAGATCTGGCTTATGGTAGTATTTATTTCTGGAATAAGCTTTGCTGGATATATATTGATGAAATTTATAGGCGCTGAAAGAGGAATAAGTGCTACTGGAATTATAGGGGGGCTTGTATCCAGTACAGCGGTTACAACTGCCATGGCAGCAAGAGTTAAAGAATCAGATTTTGTTATCAGGGCAGCAGTATTTGCCACAGTTGTTGCAAGTTCAATGATGTTTTTTCGAGTTCTATTTGAAGTATCAGTAATTAATTCTAATTTAATAGGTATTCTCGTTGCTCCAATGCTTAGTATGGGGATTTTAGGTATTTTTTTAGGCTTTTTAGCATGGAAAACAACCAAAGTCAGGGAAGTAGGTGAGGATCTTAAACTTAAAAACCCCTTTTCACTTAAACCTGCGTTAATATTTGGTTTATTGTTTTTGATTATTTTATTTATATCTAAAATAGCCGATATTTATTTTGGAAGCAGTGGAATTTACATTACAAGCATCATATCTGGAGTAGCTGACGTGGACGCTATAACAATAAGTATGGCTATCCTTGCAAGGGATACAATATCTAATGAAGTTGCAGTTACTGCAATAACGCTTGCAGCGATATCAAATACGGTTGTTAAATTTTTTATTGCAATGTTTTTTGGAACAAGAAAATTTGGATATTTGATAGGTGTAATATTCGCCCTAATCATTTCAATAGGAATAATTGCTATAATATTTGTCTAATTAATATTTTTTAACATGCATAATCTCATTAATTTTTAGGGGAATTAAAATCCTGTTTAAAATAAAAATTTAAATAGTGAAAAAATAAATTTTTATGAGTATATATTTTATTTATTTAAGAAAGACAGGATATTCCAGAATTGTTTAAATCTGTTAATAGAACTAGAATTACTCTTATAACTATTTTAGATTCACGGGTGATAAAATGAGGATACTTTTAATTCATTCTGATTATTTAAAGTATAAAACAAAACAGAAGACAAGAATAGCAGAAGATATTGGAGATAAAAAAAGTGAGGAATTCGAAAATGCTCTGGTGGTTTTTACCGCAGTTGAGAAGAAAGATGAACAGAATACAGATGAGATTGTAAAAAATGCAGTTTCAGAAATAATCAATGTTTCAGGTCAGGTAAAACCGGACAATGTAATTATATATCCTTATGCTCATTTAAGTTCTTCTTTAGGCTCTCCTCAATCTGCAAAGAAGATTTTGAAGGATATGGAATCTGAACTAAAAGCAAAAAACATCAAAGTCTCAAGAGTTCCATTTGGATGGTACAAATCATTTGAAATATCATGTAAAGGACATCCATTATCTGAACTTTCAAGAACCATTACTGTAAAACCTAAAGAAGAAGAAAAGGCAACAGAAGAACCTTCCAAATGGTATGTTTTAAGTAAAGGAGAACTTTATGATCCAGAGGATTATGAATTTAAAAACGAAGACCTCAAAAAGCTTACTGATTATGAGCTCGGTAAATTAGAATCCACTGGAGAGGAACCTCCACATGTAAGGCTTATGCGTGAAAAAGGTCTTGCAGATTACGAACCATCCGCTGATGTTGGGCACCTCAGATGGTACCCTAAAGGCAGATTAGTTCGTGATCTTCTCTCAGATTATGTTTACAACCTTGTAACAGAGTACGGTGCTATGCCTGTTGAAACTCCAATAATGTATGACCTTGCTGATGAAGCAATAAGGACACATGCAGATAAATTTGGAGAAAGACAGTACAGAATGGGTACTAAAAAAGAACTCATGTTAAGATTTGCCTGCTGTTTTGGGGCATTTAGAATGCTTTCAGATTCATTTTTAACCTGGAAAAATCTTCCAGTTGGAGTATATGAACTTTCAACATATAGTTTCCGATTAGAAAAGAGAGGAGAAGTAGTGGGGCTTAAAAGACTTAGAGGATTTACAATGCCTGATTTCCACTCAGTATGTGCAGATATTCCAAGCTCAATGGAAGAATTTGACAGGCAAATTGATATGTGCATGCAGACTGGAAAAGACCTTGATGTGAATTATGAAGCTATTTTCAGGGCGACAGCAGACTTCTTTGAAGAAAATAAAGAATGGATATATAATGCAGCAGAAAAAATGGGAAAACCAATACTTCTTGAGATTTTGCCAAGGCGTAAGCATTACTGGATTGCTAAAATGGACTTTGCAGCTATTGATTACCTTGGAAGGCCTATAGAAAACCCTACAATCCAGATAGACGTTGAAAGCGCTGAAAGATTTGACATAACATACATTAATGAAGCTGAAGAAGAAGAATATCCTATAATTATCCATTGCAGCCCCACAGGAAGCATAGAGCGCGTTATAGGCAGTTTACTTGAAAAAACTGCCATAGAAATAAACGAAAGGCCTCCAATGCTGCCGGTATGGCTTTCACCAACACAGGTAAGAGTAATTCCAATTGCAGAGAGACATATAGAACTTGCATCATCTCTTGTAGATGAATTAAAAGAAAATAATATAAGAGTTGATATGGATGAACGTCATGAAACTGTTGGTAAAAAAATAAGGAATGCTGGAAAGGAATGGGTACCATATACAATTGTAATTGGAGATAAAGAACTTGATAGTGATAAATTCACTGTAAATATTCGTGAAAGTAATGAAAAAGTTTTAATGGACAAAGATGAACTCATTAATAGAATACATGATGAAGTAAAAGGAATGCCATTCAGGCCGCTGCCTTTACCATTAAAATTATCTAAAAGAGTTAACTTTTAATTAACTCTTTAACTATTTTTATTTTATTATTGCTTATTCATTTTTTTACATGGTTTTATTGGAAAAATAAACATTATGGGCTATATTGGAAGTTGATTTTTGGAGTTTTTTTCTTTATAAAAAAATAAAATAAATCTGAGGGTTAAATAGTTTATTATCCTTCTTTATCCATTCTCTCCGTGGTAAGTTACGTTCGGGAACTTGCTATACCATTAACTACAATTATTTCACCGCTCTGGAATTCTATAACGGATGTCCGAGTTTTATCCCCAAATATGCCGTCTTCTTCTCCGGCTTTATATCCATGAGCATTCAGCCAGCGGTGTATTTTTTTTTTACATCCTCTCATTCCTCACCATTTTTCAACATTAGTTGCATTTTACTTACTCCCGAAATTAGATGTTTTATAGTTTATCTTGCAAATAATTAATAAAATTTTTTTATTTTATATCATAATATTTAAAATCGGTATTTATCGTAATTTATGCAAATTCTAAAAGTTAGAGGGCACTAAATGTTTTTGAAGTTTTGATAATAGTTTAAATATTATAACTTATAACTAATAATTTAGAAGTTAAATGGAGGTTCTCAAAATCTATCAAAAATCCTCAAAAATCTCCGATTTTTGGGAGCCCTCAAACGCGTAGCATTCTAAAACTTCGATTTTCGATATGTCAAATTCTAAGAATTTGTCAGCGTTTGGGGCATCATAATCTTTGATTATGATAGCCTACAAAATTGTAAATTTTGTAGCGGAGAAAACAGAGCTTACAAACACAAAGTGTTTGTGCTCCGAAATTCTACGAATTTCGAGAGTTTTCTCCGGTTATAAAATGCGGAGCATGCAAATCTCCGATTTGCTGCCTGCAAAACTGAAAGTTAGAGAAACTTTGTTTCTCTACACCAAAAATTCGCAGAATTTTTGAAGCAAGATTTTGGAACCCCAAAAATTAGAATAATTTTTGGAGGACACTGGAATGGGTGAGGTAATAGCAATATTGAATCAAAAAGGAGGCTGCGGAAAGACCACAACTGCAGTTAATCTATCTACCGCTCTGGCACTTAAGGGGAAGAATGTTTTACTTGTGGATATTGATCCTCAAGGTAACGCCACAACAAGCTTTGGAATAGAAAAAAACGAGCTTAACAGTACCATATACACAGTATTAACTGGAAAAGATCCGCTTAAAGATGCAATTGTCCAAACAGGAATTGAGGGAGTGGATCTGGTTCCAAGTAACATTTCCTTAAGCGGTGCTGAAATAGAATTAAGTGGGGAAATTGGATTTCATTCCATATTAAAAGAGAATATAGAAGACATAAAGGATTATTTTGACTATATTTTTATTGATGTTCCTCCATCACTGGGTTTACTTACGATAAATTCACTGGTTGCTTCAGATAGTGTAATTATTCCTATTCAGGCGGAATTTTATGCACTTGAAGGAATGGCCGATCTTGTAGAGGCTATGCAGCTTGTTGGAAACCGTTTAAACAGTCCATCTGAGATAAAAGGCATTCTTCTTACATTATATGACTCAAGAACTAGGCTTGGAAGAGAAGTGTTTAAAAATGTCAAGGAATACTTTGGAGAAAAAGAAAACATTTTTAAAACAGCTATTCCCCGAAATGTTAAGCTTGCTGAGGCTCCAAGCCATGGAAAACCGTGTATTTTATATGATGAAGAGTGTAGAGGAACTTTTGCTTATAATGAACTTGCAGAAGAAATAATCAGCATGGAGAATACAGAATGACCAACAAAAAACAAAGTGGAGCGCTTGGAAAGGGTCTTGATGCTTTAATAGGCAAAAATTATATTAAAGAGACAAATAAAGAGGAAAAAATAACAGAATCAGAAGATGTATTACGGTCCAGAGTAATGGATCCTGAAATAATAGCAGCAATTTTAGATGATGTAAAGAAAAACCCGCGTATCTCACTCTGGTCAGCAAAATCTGCAGCGGTGTTACGATTTTTAAGAAAAACAGAGCCCGAATTCAGTATAAGCAGTGAAGCATCTCTTTTAATTGAAGACGCGATAAAAATCAAGTATCCCGAGATATGGGACCTCTTTGAAGAGCATTTTTAATTATTTTTGTATAATTTGATGTGGGAAAACTTTGTTTCCCAACATCAAAGATTTTATCAGTGCCACGAAAATTCGATTTTGTGGCAAGATTTGAAGATCATTTTTTTATTATACTTTATACCTTATAAGTTAGTATTTATAACTTTGAAGTTATCAGTTATAACAACATCAATTATTAGTTATAACTTAAAATTTATAACTTATAACAGGATCAATTAAAACTTTTAAGTAAGTAATATAATGAAAAATTTAAAAGTTTAAAACCGATTGATAAGATTTATTCAGCTTGATAAAGGGTTCAGCACGTTTTACAGCCACACCAAGATTTTTAAGCTCTTCTAACTTTTTAATTCCAATCCCACGCTTTCTGAGGGTTATAATTTTTTTTGCAGATATTTTGCCAATTCCAGGAATTCTTATAAGCTCTTCAAACGATGCTTCATTGATTTCGATGGGAAATAACTCTCTATTGTTCATTGCAAAAGAATATTTGGGGTCAATTTCAGTTTCTATGTTTCCATCTTTATCAAATACCAGTTCGTCCAGGGAAAAGTCATAGGAATTCAGCAAAAAATCTGCCTGATAAAGCCTTGATGTCCGTTTGGGATGGGGAATATCATGATTTTCAAGAGGAGTACCTTTCAGAGGATTAAAGGCACTGAAATAACTTCTTTTTATCTCGAACTTATCAGAAAGCCATTTTGATCTCTTGAGAACATCTTCATCACTCTCATCTGTTGCTCCTACAATAAACTGGGTGGTCTGTCCAGAAGGCGCCATATGGGAGTCTTTTTTCGATAATCTGTGGATCCACTTCATCCTCCTTAAGATATCAATTTCAAAATTTTTGGTACTGGTTAATTCTTCAAATCCATCAGGAGTTGCAGATTCTATATTCACGCTTACACGATTTGCTAAGCTCATAGCTCTTTTAATAAGGTCAAAAGATGTTCCGGGAAGGATTTTAAGATGAATATAGCCGTCATATCCATAATCTCTGAGTATTCTTGCAACTTCTATTTCCTTCTCCATTGAATATTCTATATCTTTTGAAGCTCCTGAACTTAAAAATAAACCTTCAACATATTTTCTATTAAAATAGTCTAAAAACAAAGTGGAAAGTTCTTCTGGAGTGAATTCATAACGCTCTAATTTGCTACTCCTACTATTCATACAGTATTTACAGTCATTAGAGCATTTGTTAGTCATTAAAACCTTAAAAATTGGTATGCACTGTCCATTAGGTGAAGTGCTATTATATATTCCTGGAATTTTTCCTGAAATATAGGTTTCAATACCTGGATCTACATAATTACATAGATCATATTTGGCAGATTCCCCCAGAATTTTGAGTTTTTTTTGACTGTTCATCAAGTTTTATTATCTTGAATTTATTTATTAGATTTTTCGTTTCATAAAAACTTTATAAATCCAGTAGATTTTTTCTTTAATTTCTTAAAATTTAATATAAACCATTAAATTCATACTTCATCCTAATAAAACTGTATTTTTAGGGTATCTGCTCCAAAAAAATCCCTTATCAAAGATACTTCCCTTTTTGAAAAAGATTTTAACCGGGCAAAATCATCAAATACTTAACCTTTCAATAAATAAACATTTTTTGATGATTTAAAGATAAAAATAAGAACGGATTAACGAAATTTCTATTTCAGTAGTATAATTCCTTATATGGTGGCTTTAATTCATAAATAGCACCTATAAATAGCTTTTTTTGGGATTTTAAAACAAAATCTTTAAATATCAAAACTTCTTTAAATGTAATACTAATTTATACAAAATTATTCAAAATTCATGGAGGAGATACAATTAAGCGAAGATATGCTTACGTGCCAGTATTTATGCTTTGCATGTTTATAGGTAGTCTGTTTTCTTTTGGGGCTTTAAATAATTATGGAACAACTGATATAGAACCAATTGATTCTTCTAAGGCTATAGCTGGAATGAATAATAATCATGCTTCTTACATATCTGAAGCAAATGCTAAATCTAAAATTAAGAGAGGCAATGTATTGTCAGTGCGAGGTAAATGTTCCTGCAGTTTACTTACAGATTATAAAATGCATCGTGCTAAATGGCTAAATTATTGTCCGCAGTGCCATAAATATGGAACATTGAGATTCACCAGAGGGGGAGGATGTCCTGAAGGAATGCTGTACTGTACCCGATGTGATGCTGATTTCTGCGCAGTACATGGTAAAGAACATGTATATCGTGGTGCAACATATCTAAGATCAGCATAAATAATGAATTTGCAGAGATTTGATTAAAAAAACATTTTATTAACCTTTTTATTTTAGGGAATTATATTAATGAGCCAAATCTGCATAAGCATATTTTAGAGTAATTTATCCTATTTAATGGATTATTAATTCCTAAAGTTTATATAATAAAAGATTTCCATCTTCAAATGGTGTTAAAAATGTCCATCTTAGTTATAGGAATTATTTTATTCGTCATAATAGTTTTAGTGCTTTTAATTGTTGGTATGTATAACAGTTTGGTCGGATCGCGTAACCGGGTTAAAAATGCATGGTCTCAGATAGATGTTCAACTGAACAGAAGAGCTGATCTGATACCTAACCTGATAGAAACAGTTAAGGGTTATGCTAAACACGAAAAAACTGTATTTCAAAATGTTACTGAAGCAAGAGCTAACCTTATGAATGCTAAAACCGTTCAAGAAAATGCTGAAGCAAATAATATCTTAACTGACACATTAAAAAGTCTTTTTGCTGTGGCAGAAAATTACCCAGAATTAAAGGCCAATGAAAATTTTTTGGAGTTACAAAGCCAGTTACAAGAAACAGAGGATAAAATAGCATATTCAAGACAATTCTACAATGATACAGTGCTGATGTACAATAATAAGATTCAAATGTTTCCAAGCAGTATAATAGCTCGACAATTTAACTTTACCGAGGCAGAGTTCTTTGAAGTTGAAGAATCTGTTCGTTCAGTTCCAAAAGTTGAATTTTAGGTGTTATAATGGATAAGAAACATTTCATCGCCTTAATTTTACTATTTTTTGTTACAATTTCAATCATTCCTGGTGTTACTTTTGCACAGGATGATGATCGAAGCTATTCAATCCCTTATGCAAATATCGATCTTTTCGTTGAAGAGAATGGTAATCTTCATGTAAAAGAGAAACTCCATTACTCGTTTTCAGGCACTTATAATGGAGTTTACAGGGACATACCGCTTGCAAGCGGACAAAAAATAGAAAACCTTAAAATATCGATCCAGGGAGCGTATTCAAGTTATCAAGTTAACAGAAATGGAGATATACAATCTTTAAAGATATTTCTGTATTCTAATTCTCAAAAAACAATTCCAGTTACAGATAGAGATGTGGATGTTTTCATAGAATACGATTTTATCAATGTTATAAAAATCTACAATGACATCGCTGAACTTCATTATAAACTATGGGGAGAAGGTTGGGATGTTGATGTAGGTCAGGTTAACAGCAATATACATCTTAAATCAGGTGATGGGGTTCAATACTGGTTAAATCCGCCCTACTTTGTTCAAAATGATAACTGGCAGGATGGAACTCTACAAGTAGCGAGTGAAAGTATTTCTTCGGGCAACTATTTTGAGTTGAGAATGGCCATACCCAAAGATCAGTTTGCAGCCGACCCACAATTTGCACAAAAAATCAACATAGATGGATTGCCTGAAATTGAACGAATTCAAAGGGATTATGAAAATGAATTAAATCTGAAAACAGGTTTATACTCAATACTGGCCATATTAATGTTTTTAAGCATATTTTTACCTGTACTAATATATTTCAAATTCGGAAGAGAGCCAAAAATTGATTATCGGGCAGAATACGAGCGTGATTTACCGACTGATGATTTACCTGCTGTAGTAAATGCCATATCTGGCAGAGGATTAGGTAAAAGAGTAGGGGACCTGATATGGATGGATTTAGAGCCACCATAATGGATTTGATAAACCGTAAATATCTGCTAATGCAGAATATTCCCTCAAAACTCGATGAGAATAAAGATGCGTCTCTTTCATTAAAAATAAACTATGATAAAGGCTTGAACGGGCTTAAAAATTTTGAATCAGATGTTATTAATTTCTTGAGGGAGTTTGAAGAAGAAGGTATTATCTATCTGGATAGTCTTAAACATGATTTAAAGGATAAAAGCACAGCAGAATCATTTAGAGATTCATACAACCTCTGGAAGGATAATTTAAAAAATGAATTTTTAGATGATGAAACCATGAATAAAATATTCTCAAAAAAGGAGATACATACCTCAAAGCTTTCGGAATAATTGGTTTAATTATTGCAGCAATAACATTCTTTTTCACAGTTTCAGATCCACTACCCACATCAAATTTAGCTTTGATTTCATCTATTATTTTAGGAGTCGTGGCGGTTATATCATTAATAAT
Organism: Methanobacterium sp.; assembly: GCA_030017655.1. Taxonomy (NCBI): domain Archaea; kingdom Methanobacteriati; phylum Methanobacteriota; class Methanobacteria; order Methanobacteriales; family Methanobacteriaceae; genus Methanobacterium; species Methanobacterium sp. The sequence goes on from JASEIM010000006.1 coordinate 41,074, forward strand.
GTCCCAAAAGGTTGCAGGACAATGGACTACTTATGGTGAGGAATATGATGCAAAATGGCATAACTTCAGGAAATACATCCAGGATTTCAGCTTAATAAAAGAGTATCCACCAGAATCTGTTAACATCTGGAATAAATACCTTGTATATGCAACTGCCCTCGGAGTTGCAGATAAAGTCAGAAAAACAATGGAGATGAGTCTTCCAGGTGAGGAGCTGGCTCGAAGTGACATTTATCTCTTCCACTACTATGGCGGATATGTGCTTCTCTCATCCAGTTTAGATACTGGTATGAGCACAGCTACAGGTGGTGGGGCTGGAGGAGTCGGCGGAGTAGGCGGTGGCGCCGGTGGAGGGGGTGGAGGAGCTTTTTAGGCTCCAAACCCACATTCATATTTAAATGTGATTTTTCTATAAACCAACTAAATTTTTAAATAACATCTCACCTTACTAAATTATATGAGAATAGTCTTAGCAGGAACAGGAAGCGCAGTAGGAAAAACAACCATTTCAACAGGGATAATGAAAGCATTATCAGAGGAATATCGGATCCAGCCGTTTAAAGCTGGTCCAGACTACATAGATACCTCATATCATACCCTCGCAACTGGGAATAACTCAAGAAACCTTGATTCATTTTTCATGTCAGATGGGCAAATTAGAACCTCATTTGAAAGGGGTTTAAAAACCTCTGGAGCTGATTTTGGAATAATTGAAGGTGTAAGGGGCCTTTATGAAGGGATAAGTCCTATTGAAGATGTTGGAAACACGGCATCAATTGCGAAGGCGCTTGATTCTCCCGTAATACTTATTATTAATTCTCGAAGTCTGGTTAAAAGCGCTGCGGCCATTGTAATTGGATTTAAAACCCTTGATCCTAGCATTAAAATTGAGGGCGTGATTTTAAATCATGTAAAAAATAAAAGGCACTATCTAAAAACTAAAGAGGCCATTGAAACCCTTGCAAAGACCGATGTGATTGGTGGAATCAAAAGAGATGATGCAATCAAGGTTGAACAGAGACATCTTGGCCTTGTACCTGCAGTGGAACGTGAAAACTTATTGAACTATATTGAAAGATGGGGAGAAGTGATTAAGGAAAATATAGATATTGACGCGCTTATTTCTATCATGAAAAATGCTGGAAAGCTCCCTGAAGGAAGAGAAGATACATGGCAGGCTGAAAACCGTAAAAAGGTGAAAATTGGGGTTGCCATGGATGAAGTGTTTAATTTTTATTATACTGAAAATTTGGAGGCATTAAAAGCCAACAATGCACAGATAATTCCTTTTAGCCCTTATAAAGATGAAGAGGTTCCGGATGTTGATGGAATTTATTTTGGGGGAGGATACCCTGAAATCTTTGCAAAGGAGCTTGAATCTAACCAGTCCATGCGAAAATCCGTCCTCAAATTCCATGAAGAAGGAAATCCAATATATGGGGAATGTGGAGGGCTTATGTACCTTACAAACTCAATTAACGGCAGAGAAATGTGTGGAATTTTTAATTATCAATCAGAAATGACCAAAAATGTTCAGGGTTTAAGTTATGTAATTGCAGAGACTCAAAAGGACAATCCTATAACTAAGGAAGGCGAAATATTTAGAGGACATGAATTCCATTATTCAAAGGTCCTGATAAACGGAAAACCTGAATTTGCCTTTAAAATACTTAGGGGAAGGGGAATTAAAGGGGAATTGGACGGATTAATGAGTAAAAACACCGTTGCAAGTTATCTACATACCCATACTGCCGCATGTCCTCAGTTTGCTTCTAATTTTACTCAAAGTGCTGGAGATTAAATTCTGTAGATGAGAAATTTTTATAGGTTATGTAGATAAACAGAATATAATTTCTATAATAAAATTAAAACAGTGAAATCATGAAAGTAAAAGATATAGACATATTTTCACCTTATATCGTTGTTGCAGCCATAATATTATATATGGCGCTTGCTATTGTTGCTTATCAATATCATTTAAGAGGTTTGGACTTTGTATCCAATGAAACATATTTTGTAGTATTTTTTGGTACATTATTCTTTGTTATTGGTGTGCTTACTCCAAAAGTACTTGGTAGGTTTAATTTACTTAAAAGTTTCAATATACACGATAGTATCCAGAGAGATAATATAAAAAATAAACTTCAAAAATCTAAACTGAATAACTTTTTAAATGAAAAGGTTTTACTTTCAATCGTTTTTATTGGCATCTTCCTGCAGATTCTGAACATGTATTTGCTGGGGGGGATTCCACTTTTCAGTGGTTATCTAAAGGCAAAGGCAACTACAGACATCTGGAGAATTTCATATATCGTATTTTTACCGGCAATTAACCTTTTAATTGCAAAATATCATAGAAAATGGTATTTTGCACTGTTTTTAATCGGCCTTGCTCTATTTGCCTCTACTGGATATAGAACCACCACAATGGCCGTATTAATCAGCGTCTTTATTACAGTTTATTATACAAGAGGGTTGAAATTCAAGCACTTTTTAATTTTTGCAGTAATTGCAGCAATTATTGGAATTTCAGTGGGTTATATTGCAGTTAAATCTATAGAATGGCAACAATGGACTCTTAATCCAATTCAACTGGTATTTTATAGGGCGGGATTCACATTAATGGTTCTTGATAAGATAGTTCACATGGCAGGAGCTACTAAGGGGGCAATGATTTATAATACATTCACTGCTGGCCATCCAAGATATATTGTAGGGGAAGTAGCACTTGGATACCACAAAATGATAACGCCAACGATTTTTGGCCCTGCAATGTTCGATTTTGGCTATATTGCACTTGCAATCCAAATGTTCATACTTGGATTAATCTTAAAATTAATGCACATTGCCCAGAGAACAGTGGACAGTGCATATACAGCAATTTATGCTATAATTCTTGCACATACATTAATCTGGATTGAAACAGGTCCAACTGATTCAATTGTATGGTTATTCTATTTCCTTGCAGTTGCATTCCTTTTAGTGTTTGTCCGGAACAATAAAATTCAATTTAAAGAGCAAGAATCCAATTAAAAACAATTTATTTAATTTTATTTTCTATTTTAGTTATTTTAATTTATTTAATTGATTTGTAAAACAATATTTTTACTTAATAATATTAGTATGGCTTATTTTTATGGTTTATTATATGTTTTGAATTAATAACGCCTGAACTACCTTAATACAAATGTAGTTAATTATATTAAAAAGATTGACAGATCATTATACATATGTTAGTAGGGGGTATAATTATGGATAATGAGTTAAGAAGAGAACTAATAGAAAAGTCGCCAATATCCTTTTCAGGGCTTAAAAAGCTTAATATCGGTGCAGGAATATTCCTGGGTATCCAGGGAATAATAATGATTATTATAGGATATCTCTTAGAATGGAATCAGGATATATACACATTTTATATTAATTTTAAAGTAATTTCCCTTAATCCGCTGAATTTCCAGATATTGCCTGATCCACAGGTGATTTTCACACTTTCTTACTTGGGGATAATTGTATCTTCTTTCCTTCTCATTTCAGCATTTGCACTATTGAGCATAGCCTTCTGGAAAAATAAAAACTACGTTGAAAATTTAAAGAAGGGGATGAATCCCTACAGATGGTATGAATACTTCTTCTCCAGTTCAATTATGCTGGTAATAATCGCTACTTTCGTTGGTGTTTGGGATTTATGGTCATTGGTGATGATATTTGTTTTAAATGCAGTAATGATCATGTGCGGTTACCTGATGGAGAAAATAAATTTCTATACCAAAAAAACAGACTGGTCCGCATATCTTTTAGGATGTTTAGCCGGCTTCACTCCATGGGTAGTTCTTGCAGCCTACTTTATCGCTGCTTTAGGATCAGCAGAAACAGAGCCTCCGACATTTGTTTACGCCATTCTAGCATTCTATTTCATTATATTCAACACCTTCTCTATAAACATGATTTTACAGTACAAGGGTATTGGGAAATGGAAGGATTATCTATATGGGGAAAGAGCCTACATACTTTTAAGTTTCACCGCAAAAACCATACTGGCATGGCTGGTGTTTGTTGGAGTATTTGCACCATAAAACTTTTATTCATATATTTAAAGAATTTAAGGGCGAATAGGTTTAATACACCATTTATAAAACTTTTGAATATTAAAATAAATCCCAATATTAATTATTTTACTTTTCTTTTTACAGTCTGATTTATATCCCATATAAAAACATTGTCCCCTAAGATTAAATCAAAAAATACTTATTAGAAAAAAAAAATAGCTAAAGCCGGTGATATAATGGTTGTAAAAATAGGAATCATTAAATGTGGTAACATTGGTACCTCTCCAGTACTTGACTTATTACTCGACGAGAGGGCTGACAGACCAAACATAGATGTTAGAACAGTAGGTTCTGGCGCTAAGATGAACCCAGAACAGATTGAAGATGTTGTACCAAGAATAGCAGATTTCGATCCAGACTTTGTTGTATTTATAAGCCCTAACCCTGGTGCTCCAGGACCAGCAAGAGCAAGGGAATTACTATCTGAAATGGACGTACCTGCTATCATTATAGGAGACGCTCCTGGAATGGGTAAAAAGGACGAAATGGATGAACAGGGATTAGGTTACATCATCGTTCAGGGAGACCCAATGATTGGTGCAAGAAGAGAATTACTGGACCCAACTGAAATGGCATCATTCAACTCCGATGTTATAAAAGTGTTAGCATTAACCGGTGCATACCGTGTTGTTCAGGAAACACTCGACGGTGTAATTGCAGGAGCTGAAAGTGGAAATATAGAACTACCAAAAGTAGCTATAACCACAGATAAAGCCGTTGAAGCTGGTAACTTTACCAACCCATACGCTAAAGCTAAAGCAATGGCTGCATACGAAATGGCTCAAAAAGTGGCAGATGTTGACCTTAAAGGTTGTTTCATGGTCCGTGAAATGGACAAATATGTACCAATCGTTGCATCAGCACACGAAATGATTGCAACCGCTGCTAAATTAGCTACAGAAGCAAGAGAGCTAGAAAAAGCTGGAAACACCGTTTGCAGAACACCTCACGGTGGAGAAGGCCAAACACTCTCCAAAACAGATTTAATGAAAAAACCAGAATAATTTTGGTTAAAAAGCGGTCTTCGGACTGCTTAAATTCTTTATTTTTAAATAAGAAGTCTAATTTTAATATTTTTTAATCCCTGCATAAAAATGAATAACTCTATAAATTTATCTATTTTTAATAAAAACAATCTTTTTCTTTTATTAAGTTTATACAATCATAGATGTTACCTAATTGGTTATTAATTACCTATGGGGAAATTATAGACAGAAAAGTTTAAGGAAAATTGACTTGATACTTTGCAATGATCAGTTATCTCCTAAAAAATTTTATTTATTAATGGGCCATTATTTAGTCTTAAATTGTGTTTTTTTGGTTTATGTGTTCACATAAACAACAAAAACCTTAAATAGAGGGTTATATAGATAAAAAAAGTGATATTTATTAATTAGTTCTACTGTTAATATTAAAAAATGGTTTTTTACAAGTGATTATATGGCAGATAATACAGTTCAAAAAATAATTGATGCAGCTTTAAAAGTTTTCGGTGAAAAAGGATACAAGGGCGCTACAACCAGAGTTATAGCAGAAGAAGCAGGTTTTAGTGAATTAACATTGTTTAGGAAATTTAAAACCAAGGAAAATCTTTTTGACATGGCTTTAACTCAAAATATTGTAAAATTCAAAGATGAATTTCAATCCGTAATTTTAGAAGATAGATCAGAAGATCCTGGAGAATTTTTAAGGACATTAATCAAGGACATGGCAAGAATAGTGGACGATAACTTTGAATTTATCCATATAACCAATAATGAAAAGAGTGAAGAATCTCAGCCTTTTAAAGAAGAAATTATCAACGATTTAAGCACTTATATCAAGAAAAACATCCCTGATAATCAAATAGACAATAAAGCATTAGCAGTTACTATTTTCATGGTTTCATACGGCATAAGTCTTAGTAAACACCGTGGAGAGACTTTTATAAATCATGAAGAAGTCCTTGATGGGTTTATAAACAATTCACTACAATTAATTAATGGTTGAATTTATTTTTAAAGTTCAAAACTAAAAAAATCTTTATACGACGGTTTTATTTGAAAATAATATCAAAATGAATAAGATTTTGATAAACTCAGTGTAAATGATTTTGAAAGTTCCAGTGATTTTAAGAATTCTTCGTTAAAGGCGCCGCTAAATGGTACGATGATCACTTTGAAGTTTATAATCTTTCCCTCAGTGAAGATATAAAATGCTCGAGCCGTTGATGAATGAATTTTATTAATATTACAACTGAATATTTTAAAAAATAATCTTCCCAGTAGCAAAATTGATCATAGAACTTTCGCTCTCAGCATTTATACCTCCTTATATGTACTTGCTCTTGAAAAGTGTCATGGAATCACTGTAATTAAGCGTGATGAAGCTATAGAAAAGTTTATACATAATCTTATGTTTTTTTTGAATAATGAACTAATTTTTAAAATATTTTCTTTATTTTATCTGTAAATTGCGCAGATAAAAGTTCAATATTTATAAATACTTTTAGATAATATTATTTTAGAATAATTAAGTTTAACCATTTGGTGAATTCATGGTAGAAAAACTGATTGAAAGATTTTTTGAAGCTGCGAGCATGCAGCGGTGGAATGATCACATAAGGCCAGTTGAATTAACAGAACTGGATAAACAGGCCCATAAAATGGTCATAGCATATGTTATAGCCAAAATTGAAGAAGATAGAGGAAGTAAAGTTAACTGGCTGGATCTAATAGAGGGTTCAATATTTGAATTTTTGTATAGACTGGTCTTAACTGATATTAAACCTCCTGTATTTCACAGAATGATGGGTGAAAGACGGGAAGAAATGAATTCACACGTCTTGAAACAGTTAAAAGAAGATTTAAATTCACTTAATAATAAAGAATTCAGGCAGAAGTTTGAAATCTATTTTTCTAAAGCTGAAAGTACTTTTGAACGGAAAATTCTCCGTGCTGCACATTATCTGGCCACAAACTGGGAATTCAAAATCATATATCACGCAGCGCCCTTTATCTACGGCATAGAAAAGACAAAAGAAAACATAGAAAACCAGATAGAGGACCATTATGATTTAATCGGTGTTCAAAAGATACTGCTTGGAAAGAAATCCTATGGATTTGTGGATCTCTGCGGTCAGCTGAGGTTTCAGAAACGATGGGCCCATTCACCCAGAATACCAGAAACTTCTGTCCTTGGTCACATGCTGATAGTAGCTATAACAGCTTATTTATGCACTATTGAACTGAAAACTCCTCCCTGTGAAAAAAGAATATATAACAACTTCTTTGCAGGTTTATTTCATGATTTACCAGAAGTATCTACCAGAGATATCATTTCTCCAGTCAAATCTGCAGCAGATCTAGAAGACATAATCAAAGACTATGAAAATGAACGCATGAATGAAGAGGTACTGCCTCTTATACCAAAAACGTGGCATGATGAGATGAAATATTTTACTGAGAATGAATTTGAAAATAGAATTAACGAAGGCCAGAAAACTCAAAAGGGCATTAAATTTGAGGAGATCAACAAAAAATATAATGAAAACAAATTTTCCCCGGTTGATGGTGAGCTTATAAAAGCCTGTGATAAACTCGCAGCATTTATAGAAGCTAATTTATCAATAGAATATGGTATAACTTCTAAATATCTTGAAGAAGGTAGAGAAAATATATATAATCATTTTAAAAACCGTAAGATTTCTGGAACAGATTTTGGAAGAATTTTTGATTATTTCTATAAGAAGCAGTGGTAGTAATTGTTCAAAATCTTTTTTAAATATTAAAATTTTTCATATCTAACCAGTTCTGACAGTTCTTTACGACTTTTTGTTCCAATTTCATCTGCAGGGTAGCCAAGAGGAGTAAATACAAGTGGTTCAACACCTTCGGGCAAATTTAAAACTCTTCGAGCAGCTTCGACATCAAATGCTCCAATCCAGCATGTTCCAAGACCAAGACTTGTTGCAGCGAGGATGATATGATCCATAACGATTGTAGCATCCACATCTGCATAATTTTTACCGTCTCTGCGGGTCCAGGCCTTTTCCGGAATCGTACACACGCAGATCAGTAAGGGGGCTTCGCTGAACCATTCTGCTTGATAAATGCTTCTTAATTCTTCTTTTTTCCCCTGAGTTTTAATGACTATTATTTGAAAAGGCTGGTAATTAACGGCTGTTGGAGCAAGACGGGCGGCTTCAAGGATTGTATTCAATTTTTCATCCTCCACATGGTTATTTTTGTAAGCCCTTACACTGTATCTTTTTTTAACCAATTCTATGAATTCCATCTTTAAATTCCTCCTTAAATTCTAAGCCAGATCATGATATTATTCAGAACATAGACTACTAAAATGACTAATCATTATTTGAAAAGCTGATTTCAGTAATTTTTTTGTATCATCAATATTATATTAATAATATATGATGCAAAGTACTTTAGATTTTTGCTGGATGGAGGAATGAAATTGAATCAAAGAGATTTTGAGGAATTATATGATAACTATACTCAGACGATGCTCTTTGCAAGTTCCAACAGACATAAATTTGAAAATGTGAAGCTTGAAATGGCTGAAATCCATAGAGGATATGGTGATTTAATGAAGGAATCTCCCCAAAATCTATTAAATTCATTAAAAGGTCTTAAGATAGGTATTGAAGCATTAGAAGATGATATAAACACATTTTTATATAAGTATGGAAAAATTGGGGAGATGTTACGCCAAATAGACCTTATTATTTCTGATTATTACAATATTGATACTGAAATCTCCCTGTATGAATTAAATGGAATGGAAAAAGATTTATTTGATGTAAAAGATGAATATGAAAACATTAAAGCATTAAAATTAGATGCTGACAGGCTAAAAAGAGGTATAGATGAAGAAATAGTAAGATTAAAATATTAAGTTAAAGAACACCCTTTGTACTGGGAATTATATCATGTTCAATCCTTATAGCATCTTTTAGAGATCTTGCAAATGCTTTAAAGAGAGCTTCAATTTTATGGTGATCATTTTCACCCTCAACTTTGGCATTGATGTTTATTCTTGCTGAATTTGCAAAGGATTCAAAAAAGTGTTCAACATTTTCTGTACTTAAATTTCCCACTTTTTCTTTTTTATATTTAATATCCAGTATGGTGTAACTTCGTCCGCTTATATCCACCGCAACTGTTGCAAGGGCATCATCCATAGGGATTATGGCATGTGACATTCGTTTTATTCCTTTTTTATCTCCTAAAGCCTCTGAAAATGCTTTTCCAAGCAGAATACCCACATCTTCAACTGTGTGGTGGTCATCCACTTTGGTGTCTCCTGCAGCATGAATTTGAAGATCAAAAAAGCCATGTCGTGCAAATGAATCCAGCATATGGTCAAAGAAATCAATTCCAGTGTTTATATTTGATTTTCCTTCACCATCAATATCAATCAGAATTTCAATATCTGTTTCAGATGTTTTTCTCTTCATTTTCTTTTTTCTTTTCATAGTTTTCATCTCCCAAAACATAAATCATTATTCTGGGGGTTCATTATCATCTCTAACTACAAGTATTGCTTGTTCAGGGCACTTTGAAGCGCAGATTGTGCATAGGTGGCAGAATCTCAGGTTTGTAGCCATTGCTTTATCTTCAACATTCCAGATTTTAGCTCCTTTAGGGCATGCTTCCTTACATTCTCCGCATCCAGTGCATTTTTTTTTATCAACTTCAATTCTCATTTCCAGTCAAATCCATTATTTCGAAAGTAAAATTTGAACATTTAATTATCCTTTTATTATATCAACAGAAGCTGCTTTAAACCCAATAAATACCTTTTTTCCAAGATTTAAATCAAGTTTTTTTCTTGATAATTCTGTTATATCAACAATAACATCATTTTCATTGATATTAACAGTTAAACGCACTATATCTTTTTTAAATTTCATTTCAGTTATTATTCCTTCAAGAATATTCCTGACACTTGATTCCTGGGCTTCAAGGGTTATAAATATATCGCTTGGACTTATTAAAATAAGAACTTTATCTTCAACATTGAATCCTTTAGAAATAGGGAGTAAAATTTCTTTTTTATCTAAATAAACCTTCATAATTTTCTTTTCTTTATCAACATCAGAGATAATACCCTCTATTTCATTTAAATCGGCGTGTTTTTTTAGAAATCTGTTTATCTTGATGAATTTGTACAGCATTTCTCTTCCCTTATCTGTAAGCTCGCTGCTTCCTCCCCCTCCTCTTCCACCTCTATGGGTGACTACAATGGGCTGCCCTAATTCATTTTCCATTATTTCAATATTTTTAAGGGCAGTTCTATAGGGAATACCTGTCTCTTTTGAGGCTTTTACTATGGATCCGCATTTGTCTATGCATTGAAGAAGCCTGGATTTCTTATTATTCAAAGAAACAATCTTATCGTCAACTTCTACTTCCATATCCAGTTTATATTTTGGCTTTTTTTGGTCAGCCATGTTAATCCTCTTCACATAAATGAATTATCTATTATTTTATTTTGCAAATCTTTCTATAAATTTAACTATTATTTCTAATACTCCAGAAAGAGGTCCGAATTTATTTCCATACCTTTGAAGCATTCTTAAATCTCTTTTTGTAAATCCACCTATAACTGCAAAAACGATTGTAAATATGATTGGAGAAATTATAATGGCTACAAAGAGTCCAATATATGTTTGAGGTAATAAGATTAAGGGTAAACCCATAATAATTGATGTAAATCCTATTTTAGCGAAATCAATATATGGAAGCCCTACTCCAGTCAGCTGTATTGTTTTCCACAGTATTGCAGTCATTATTAAAAATGTAACTATGGTTGTTGCAACAGCAGCTCCAATAAGTCCATATAATGGGACCATAAGGAAGTTCAATCCAATATTGATCGCTGTTCCTACAAGCATAATATACATGGGAAGCCTTGGATATCCAATTCCCTGCACTATACTTGATGATACCATGAAAAGTGTGTAAAATGTCATTCCAAATACGAGAATACTCAGAGCAGGAGCTCCAAAAATATATTTAGGGTCAAACAACAAGCTAAGTAGAGGTCGTGCAAATATTGCAATTCCAACACAAATGGGGAGTACTAATAGGACTACATAACGATAGGACTGGGTTATGTAAGTTTCAAGAAGCTTTTTATCCTTTAAACTTGCAGCTTCGGAAGCTGCAGGAAGAATCACGGCTGCTACAGAAAGCGAAATTATGAGGGGGAGTCTTGCAATAGGATCTGCGGTTGTATAGTACGCTGCATCTTCTACAGTCAAATATCTACCAATAACAAGGGGTCCTACATCATATATACCCATTTCAGAAAGACCTGTTATTGCTATGGGTATTGAAAAGGTTAAAATAGTCTTAAGAAGTATCAGTTCATCCTTAAAGCTAATTTTGGTAGCAGGTTGTGGAAAATGTACCCAAATGTATTTCTTGAAAAGGATAAAAGAAACTATGGCTGAAGCCATAAATCCAAATCCAGTTCCAAGTACTGCCCCAGCTGCATAAAAGCCGATAGAAACTAATATAACAGCAATACTAATCATGCCTATTTGTTCTACTGCACGGCTTGCCACGATAAATTCCATCTTAAAAAAACCCTGAAATGAACCTCTAAAGACGCTAACTATAACACTAAATGGGGTTATAAGTGAAACAGCTTGAAGAGGATAAACCATAGCTGGTTTATGGAAATAAAAATTCGCTATCCAGTCAGCAGAAAAGAATATGAGAAGACCAATAAGCGTACCTGAAATCATCATAAATTTAAGGGAAGTTATAATCACCTGTCTTGATATATCTTCTTCGTTAACAGCATTATGCTGTGCTACAAATTTAGCAATTGCAGGCTGGAATCCTACTGACGACAATGACTGAAAAATACCTTGTAATGGCAATGTAAGGCCTACAAGACCATATCCGGCAGGTTCAAGCATCCTGGTTAATATGGCTCTGTAGATGTAGCCACCAGCTCGAAAGAACAGGTAGCTGACCATCATTAAAAGGCTTCCTTTGAGTATCTTTGAATTTTTACCTGAATTTCCCATTGACTCACCAAAAATAATAACATGTAAAAAATCAGCAATTAACAGATTTAATTGATTAGTGATTCATCTGATATAAATGTCTTGCTCAAATCAGCATCTAAAATAATTCTATAGTACAAAAAAGTATTTTAAAAATTAATTGTGTCAGAAGATTTATTCTATTTCAATGTTCTCTAAAAACTCAGCAAATTTATTTACAGTTTTTTTAAGGGATTTAAATCCTTCTTTATCTTCTTTAACCCCTTGGAGAGTGTCTTTTGACCAAAATGAGGCACCTAAATTTGCACCCCATGCTCCTCCGCTTACGGGTATGGCTCCAGTGAGGACATAATAGGTAATGATCTGTTGGATTGCAAGTTCCTGGCCTCCAGCTCTATCTCCTCCAACTGCAATGGCCATACCAACCTTATTTCTTAAAAAATCGATATCAGCTGCACCCATTGCTCTAGTCCTGTCCATAACTGCTTTTAATTGTGCACTTATTCCGCCGTTATAGCAGGGGGAAGCCATTATTAGCCCTTCGCAATCTTTGATTAAGCTGTAGACTTCATACATATCATCTTTTTTAATACACTCTTTTTCCCTTATACAGTAATCACAGTGCATACAGGGAGCGATATCTTTTCCTCTTGTACTAAAATAGCTGGTTTCAAAACCTTTTTTTTCAAGCATCTTTAGAGCTTCTTTTGTTACAAAATCAGTGGCCTGCTGCCGTGGACTTCCACATATTCCAACAATCATATTAATCCTCCAGAATATAGTATAGTTAATCTGAAAGATAAGTCTTGCTCTGATAAAAAAAGTTAATTAAATAAAAATAGGTTTAGCATAGAGTGATCTATGCAAAATTAAAAATAAATTAAATTCTTTTTTTAAATTGACTCGTCTTCATCCAGAGCAAGCCTCATTGTGTCTGGATCTTGGGGCATATGCTCTAAGAAGTCTTCAGCTGCACGTCTTACGTCTCTTGAACCAATGATGTACCTTCCTACAACAATGATGTCTGCACCATTTGTAAGTGCCATATTGACTTTATTAGGAGTTATTCCACCTGCAACTGCTACACGTTTTCCTTTACCAAGAATTTCTTTAATCTGGTTGATATTACCCCATTCAGTGACTTCTCCTAGTTCTTCTCCTCTTTCGGCTGCCATTGTTTCCAAGTCAACATTTCTGTGTAATAATACGATGTCTGGTTTGTATCTGAGGGATTGAAGCTTTTCAACGAAATTATCCACGTTCATCATGTCTAAAATGGAGTATATTCCCTGTTTCATTGCTTCATGGATTGCTTTTTCAATGGATTCGATGGTTCCAAGTCCAGAGATTGCAACAGCATCAGCAGTTTCGTCTGCAGCCATTTTAACTTCTATTCTTCCTACATCAAGGGTTTTAAGATCTGCAATAATGAATGCATCTTTCCTGAGTTCTCTGATTTTACTTACTATGCCCACACCGAATTTTTTAACCAGCGGTGTCCCTGCTTCAAGTAATATCCTTTCTCTGTCTGGAAGGCTCTTTATAATTCTCTCCATTTCATCCATATTGTCTAAATCAAGTGCAACCTGTAAGTATGGCGGGTTCCATAGTCTTACTACTTTAAAGCCCATTATTGCATGTGTTCCACGGTCTTTTTCTGCTAAAACTTTGTTTGCTGTTGGATATTCTTCCATTGCTCTTCTTATTGCCAATTTGGTTGCCCCATAGTTGTATTGATAAATTTTACGGTAATCTTCTGCTTCAGGGTGTATGAAGATTGAAGCAAGGATCACGATGTCTTCTACTTTATCTTCGGGGATTAACCCTTCTTCTACGGCATCTGCAACAGCTCTACCTACAGCAGTTTGAGCTGGGCCAAATATCTTGTTTGCATCTTCTAAACAGCATACAGTTACTTTAGGTATGATTACTGTAGCTGGTTTTGTCATTAGGTTAGGTCTAATAACTGAAAGAAGTGGTGTGTGTCCTATTGAAAGTTGTGTTAAACTATTAACTAATGCTGCCCCTGCAGGGCCGTTTTTATCTCCGATTACTAAATCAACGTGAGCTATTTCATTTCCGCTTCCTATTAAAGCTTCTCCTATAAGATACATAGTTGTTATCCTCCATTTACTCTAAAATATTGTATAATTCTTACAGTTTAAAATAGTTTTAGTTTTTTGAAATTCTAATAATTCTAATTATTCTCTTTGAATGGGTGAATTTATAAATTCTGCATCAAATTCAGAAGACTAATTAATAATAATCATAAATATATAATACAAAGTCATACTTAAGATCGTAGGGTTGTGTTAAAAATGATAAGATATCTTAAAGAATCCAGTCAGAATAAAAAAGAATTACTGTTTATAGCTGATGAAATTAACAAAGTATACGAAAAAATGCTTGGAATTGTAGTTGGACATTACGACAGAAAAACTTCCTATAAATATAATGAATCAGATGAAACAGCTTTAATTGGCGTGGAATTAGAACCTTCAGAAGTTGGTAATGAGGATTCTATGGAAAAAGAAGCCAGAAGATTTATAGAATGGTTTAATGTTGCCATTAACGAAGTTGTAATAGATGATTACAAGCATGAATTAAGAAAAAAATAAAGGGAAAGGAATTATTTACCTTTAAGAGTACCGTTTATGTAATCATCGTATCCTTTAAGGTCGAGCATTCCGTGTCCTGAAAAGTTGATTATGATGTTTTTCTCTTCTTTATTTTTCTTACACTCTAATGCTTCGTCTATTCCTACTTTTATTGCGTGACAGGTTTCTGGAGCTGGAACTACTCCTTCACATTTGGCAAAGGTGGTACCGCTCTTGAATATGTCTTCCTGTTCTACTGAACGGGCTTCTACAATTCCTTCATGTACAAGTAATGATACTAATGATGACATTCCATGGTAACGGAGGCCCCCTGCATGTACAGATGGAGGCACGAAATCATGCCCAAGGGTGTACATTTTAAGAAGCGGTGTTAAACCGGCTGTATCACCAAAGTCGTATTTATATTCTCCTTTTGTAAGTGTTGGGCATGATGAAGGCTCTGCTGCAATGAATTTGCAATCAATCTTTTCATCAAGCTGATCTTTAATGAATGGGAATGTGGCTCCAGCGAAGTTACTTCCACCACCTACACATCCAACAATTGTATCAGGATCTTCACCAATTTTTTCCATTTGTTTCTTGGTTTCAAGACCTATAACGGTTTGATGCAACATAACGTGGTTTAAAACACTTCCAAGTGAATAATATGTCTTTTCATCATTTAATGCCTGTTCCATTGCTTCAGATATGGCAATTCCTAGGGATCCTGGGTGGTCAGGGGTTTCAGCTAAAATTTTTCTTCCAAATTCGGTTCTATCACTTGGTGAAGGTATAACTTCTCCGTCGTAGACCTGCATTATTGTTTTTCTGTATGGTTTTTGTTCAAATGAAACTTTAACCATGTAAACAGTACAATCAAGGCCCATCATGGAACATGCAAGTGATAACGCTGTACCCCATTGTCCGGCACCTGTTTCTGTTGTAAGTCGTTCTACACCATCTTGCTTAGCATAATATGCCTGTGCAATGGCCGTATTTAGTTTATGGCTTCCTGTTGGTGAATAGTCTTCCCTTTTATAATAAATCTTTGCAGGAGTATCAAGATAATCTTCAAGTCCGGTTGCTCTGAATAGTGGGCTTGGTCTTCCAATCATTTTATATACTTTTCTTACTTCCTTTGGAATTTCAATCCACCGGTCTGTGGACATTTCCTGTTCTAAAACGCCTTTAGAAAATATTTTTGGTAAACTTTCAATCTGTCGCCCCTCTTCTGTTTGATCGGGCATTGGTGGTTCTACAGGTAAGTCTGCTACTATGTTATACCATTTTTTTGGAATTTCTTTCTCTGATAATGTAACTTTATACATCTAATCACCATCTCTCTTTATATATAATATATGACCTTAGGGTACTATTTAAATCTTTGTCGTACATATTTGTACTATAATTTACTTGTAGTTATTTAATTCCTATGATTTCATATGATATAAAATTAAATATAATAGCATGAAGATTTTAACAGTTGATGTGGGTGTTGGAACCCAGGATATAATGTTTTATGATTCCACACAGCCTATAGAAAACTCACCAAAATTGGTGATGCCCTCTCCAACCAAAATAATCGCAAATAAAATAAGAAAGAGTAATGAAGATTTATTTATAAACGGGGAAACTATGGGCGGAGGTCCTGTAAATAGGGCAATAAAAGACCATATAGACAAAGGATACAAGGTTTATATGACAGAATACGCTGCAAGGACAGTAAGAGATAATTTAGAATATGTTAAATCCACTGGAATTAATATAATATCTCAAAATGAAGCTGAAGGATATAAAGACCTTAAAAATATAGAACTTAAAGATGTTGATTTAGAATCAATAAAAGAAGCATTATCTAAATTTGATGTAGAACCTGATTTTGATTTCTTGGGAATAGCAGTCCAGGATCATGGATATATGGAGGGAATGGGGGATCGAAACTTTAGATTCATGAAAATAAAGGAAATATTAGACACACCTAAAAAACCTGAACAATTTGCATACTTTGGTAATGCACCAGACTATTTTACAAGGATTAATGCAGTATTCAGGATGTTTAAAAAATACAATCTATCTGTAATGGATTCAAAATTTGCATCTGTTTGTGGAGCAACATGCGACCGTTACGTTAAAACACTTAAAAAATTTATAGTAATGGATATAGGAAATGGGCATACATTGGCAGCTGCATTTGATAATGGTGAAATATATGGAGTTTTTGAACACCATACGCGTAGTTTAACTCCTGAAAAGATAGAAAAATATGTAAATAAACTTGCAAAAGGAACAATAACCCATGAAGAAGTACACAGTGATCATGGTCATGGAGCATGGTCATTGGCCCCAATAGGCGAATTTGAAGCAGTAATCGCAACAGGACCTCGCCGAAAGATATTAGAAGAAACAGATTTTAATGTACACTATGCGGCCCCTGCAGGAGATGTAATGATGACAGGACCTGCAGGCCTTATAAAAGCAATTATGCTAAACAATGGAGAAATTAGATGATATTAGACCCACATATTCACAGTATATATTCCAGTGATTCCAGAATGACCCCAAAGGAAATAGTGGAATATTCAAGAAAAATAGGTTTAGATGCAATTGCAATTGCAGATCATAACTCAATTAAAGGATCTATATGTGGAATTGAAAATTCAGGAGATTTCGATGACTTTATAGTTATCCCTGCAATGGAAGTAAGCACAAAAAAGGGCCATATAGTTGCCCTTGGCATAACTGAAGAAATCAAATCCTATATGTCTCCAGAAGATACTATAGAAGCAATTAGAGATATGGGAGGAATAGCGATAGCTCCACATCCATTCGTACGTTATAGGGAAGGACTATGCGATGTAATTAAAGATCTGGATGTAGATGCAGTTGAAACACTAAATTCCCGTTATATTTTCGGTTATTCAAATTGGCGAGCAAAAAAACTTGCTGAAGACAGAGGGATTCCTCAACTTGGAGCAAGCGATGCCCACTTTTTAGGGGCTATTGGGAGCTGTGTAACAGAATTGGAGGCAGATTTTTCTGTTGAAAGTATAATTGATGGTATTTTATCGGGAAAGACCAATGTATATGGGGATAGAACTCCTTTACCTTTGATATTGAAGGAAGTTATCAATAAAAAGATTAAAAAAATACAATAAGTTTAATGTCATGCTACTAATCAAGTTAACCTGATTGTTACATTTTATTTCAGTTATTAGATATATTAGGAGGTAGGTCATGGTTCAAAAAATATTAGTACCCACAGATGGATCAAAACAGGCAGAAACAGCAGGAGAACATGCTATTACCACAGCAGGTCTTGGCGATGATATAATTGTATTATACGTAATTGATATTGATTATTTGAAAGCATTACCACAGCAGGATTTAAGGGAACAGCTGAAAAAAAATTTAAGAGAAGAAGGAAAAAGGACAGTTGAGAAATTCAGACAAAAAATTGAAGATGCTAAATGTGAAGGATACTGTAGAGATGTTAATTTAATCACTAAAATCAAAGAAGGAAAACCTGCAGATGTTATACTTAAAACCATTGAGGAAGAAGGTATAGATCAGGTAATAATGGGTAAATCAGGTAAACACAGCATAGAAAAGTTCATAATTGGAAGCACCACTGATAGAGTGGTAAGAAAAGCAAGGGTTCCAGTAAATGTAATCTCGTAAATTAATTTTTACTTTATCTGCACCGATAAAATTTAAATGAATAAAGCATCTATTAAGTCTATGCTCACTGAACTTTCAAAATTTATCCAGGATAATTTTCTTTATCTTCATCCCGGCTACACACTGCTAAATACTATTGTTTTCGGCATAATACTGGGTATTGCAGTGATAATAGTTATAAAAATGTTTAAATACATAAAAAAAGACCCAAAAGATCTTTTAATCCCTGTAATTCCTTTTATTTTCTTTGGATCAAGCGCAAGGGCTCTTGTAGATAATGGAATTTATCCGCTTGTTCTATGGCTTGTAACTCCTGGAATTTACATTTTAACCGGGTTAGTGACTATTATTACTCTTCTAATATCAGTTTATATTGAAAAGAAAACTGATTTTGATTTTAGATATTTAATGATTATTGTAGGGGTTATTTTATGCATTCCAAATATTCTTTACATTAATCACATTAATCTAACCGCGTTTTTAGGAATCATCATATCATGGGGAGCGGTATCATCTATTTTTATCATTTTAAGAAATAAATGGGATCTTCTAAAGGATAAACTTAATTTAAGTGCTCTGCTGGCTCATTTATTCGATGCAGCTTCTACATTTATGGCTGTTGACTTTTATGGCTATGGAGAGCAGCATGTACTCCCAAATGCCCTTACAAACCTTGCAGGAACTGCATTTGTAATGTTTCCATTAAAAATAGTTGTTATTTTGGCAGCACTTTATGTAATTGATGAATATATTGAAGATAAGACCATTTCAAATATGTTGAAGCTTGCAATATTTATTTTGGGCCTTGCACCTGGCCTCAGAAATTCATTAAGTCTTATTATTGGTGCTTAGTTTTGGGATTAAGGCTTAATCTGAATTTCTCTAAAATTTCATCAAAATTATCAATATTTTTTTATTAAGGTATTCCAATACAATTATACAGCCAAACCAAAGGAGAAATATTTTATGTATATAGAAAAGGTAAAAAACAAAATGAATCTACCGAAAACGGTAAGAATATTCGATACGACACTAAGAGACGGCGAACAAACACCAGGAGTCGCAATTACAGTAGATGAAAAGATAAGAATTGCAAAAAGACTCGATGAACTTGGTGTTAATGTAATAGAAGCAGGATTCCCAGCAGCTTCAAGCGGTGAAAAAGAAGCAGCACGTGAAATTCTGAAACTGGGTCTTGATGCTCAGCTCTGTGGTTTGGCAAGAGTATTAAAAGAAGATTTAGATGCAGCTATTGACAGCGGCGTTGACTATATACATACATTTGTGGGAACATCCCCTTTACACCGAAAATACAAGCTTAAAATGAGTAAAGAAGACATTTTAGTTAAAGCAGTAGATGCTGTGGAGTACATAAAAGATCATGGAATCATAGCTGAATTTTCAGCAGAGGACGCCACAAGAACAGAATTCGATTATCTAAAAGAAATATATAAATCCGTTGAAGATGCAGGTGCAGATTACATAAATGTGCCGGATACAGTTGGAGTAATGGTCCCAACTTCCATGAAATGGCTTATAAGCCACCTTAACGAATATTTAAGCATTCCAATAAGCGTTCACTGCCACGATGACTTCGGCCTTGCAGTTGCAAACTCTCTCATCTCTATAGAAGCAGGGGCCAGCCAGGTACATGCAACCATAAATGGATTAGGCGAAAGAGCGGGAAATGCATCCTTAGAAGAGGTTGTAATGTCATTAATCACTGAATATGGCATTGAAATGAATATAAAAACGGAAAGGCTTGTAAATCTATCTGAATTTGTGGCAAGAATTACTGGAATCAAAATGCCCCCAAATAAAGCCATAGTGGGAGAAAATGCCTTTGCACATGAAGCAGGAATTCATGTACACGGCGTACTTGCAAAAGCAGAGACCTATGAACCTATAACTCCTGAAATGGTTGGACACACAAGAAGAATTGTTCTAGGAAAACATACCGGTGCAAAAGCCATTAAATCAAAACTTGATGAATATGGTATAGATTTAACTAAAGACCAATTTGAAAAGGTTTTTGATCAGGTTAAATCTCTTGGAGATAAAGGTAAATGTGTTACAGATGCAGATTTAAAAGCTTTAGCTGAGAGCATAATTGGAAAAGCAAAAGAAGAGATTGTAAAACTTGAAGGCTTCTCTGTAATGACTGGAAACATCGTAATGCCTACAGCTACCGTAAAACTCAATATTGGGGGAGAAATAAAAACAGCAGCAAAAACTGGTGTTGGACCTGTAGATGCAGCAATAAATGCTATTCAAAGCGTTGTAGGCGATATAGCAGATATAGAACTTCAAGAATATAATATAGAAGCCATAACTGGCGGTACAAACGCTCTTGCAGAGGTATTTGTGATAATGGGAGATAAAGAAGGAAATCGTGCAACTGGAAGATCTACAACAGAAGACATAGTCATGGCCAGTGTAGAAGCAGTATTAGACGCTATAAATAAGATACTGATATTAAGATAATAGATATCCAATATTTTGAATTATATTACATGAAAAAGGTATTAATATGTATTATAATATACTTATTTAAATTAGAATATACGGAGAATTAACAATGGGTAGTGCCAGGATTCTAATAGTCGAAGATGAAAGAATCACCGCAGAGGACATAAAGGGAGCGTTGGAAAGCGCGGGTTACAGGGTCCCTGCTTTGGTATCTTCTGGTGAGGAAGCAATTAAAAAAGCTGAAGAGTCTCGGCCTGACTTGATTCTCATGGATATCCGACTTGATGGTGAAATGGATGGTATAGAGGCTGCAGAAATAATTAGGGAGGATTATGGGATACCAGTAATATATTTAACTGCATATTCCGATACTTTTACGGTGCAGAGAGCTAAAATCACTGAACCTTCAGGATATATCCTTAAAGAACCATTTGGATTTATCCATAAACCTTTTGAGGAGAGTGAACTGCATACTGCAATTGAAATAACACTGTACAAGAATAAGATAGAAAAACAATTAAGGAATCATGAGCAATGGTTTCGGACAATACTTAACAATATAAATGATTCCGTAATCACCACGAATTCTAAGGGGCAGATTAAATTTATGAATCCAGCAGCTGAAGATATAACGGGACATTTAAAAGGGGATGCTATGGGTAAGAACCTGGAAGACGTATTGGGGGTCTTAAGTAAAGAAATACGTCAGATGAACGAGGCACAGGATCTTTCAATAAGTTTCTTTGATAAAGTTATTAAAAAACCCGTTGATGGGACTGATATTACAATAAGGGGCAATATTAGCTCTGTTAGGGATGAAATGGATAACATTATTGGATTCTCCATAATATTCAGGGATTTTATGTGATGTTTGTTCTAAATTATTTTCCAATACCTTAATTTTTATTATTTTTATTCTTTAAATTGTTTTAATTTTGATATTATAACTAAAATATCCTTTTAAAGGGTATTAAGACAATATTTAAATTTTATAAATAAAAAATCCTTCAATTATTTACTTTGAAGTCTCAAAAAGAGAAATAAAAAACATAAACTATATATATTAATTACAAGATTATAATAATAATATAAGGCCATATTAATATGGTTATTCTTTGGAGGTTGAAGAAAAATCCTTTAGGATTTTTCTGAACCCCCCAAAAATTCTTTGAGTTTTTTGGAGGTTTAAGAAAATCGTAGATTTTCTAAACACCAAAAACGAAGTTTTTGGAGGTTAAAGTGATGTCAGAGGAAAATGTTGTATACATTGGAAATAAACCCGTAATGAACTACGTTTTAGCTGTTGTAACACAGATGAACGGTGGAACTTCAGAAGTAATTTTAAAGGCAAGAGGAAGAGCTATAAGTAGAGCTGTAGATGTTGCTGAAATCGTTAGAAATAGGTTTATATCTGATGTTGATATAGGCAATATTGATATATGCACAGAAGAAATAATGAGCAACGAAGGCACAGCTACAAATGTTTCAGCTATTGAGATACAGCTTTGCAAGTAAATCAGTAAAATAACTCCAAACTGAAACCTTTTAGGTTTCATTTTCATGCCAAAAATCATAGATTTTTGCACCCAAAAAATTTTTTAATTTTTTGAGGTTGAAGAAAATACCCAGTATTTTCTGAACCCAAAATCGAAGATTTTGAGGTTTTGATTACTTTATCAACTATATTTTCAACTTTTTATAATTTTAAAACTATAAAATTAATTTTATTAAAAAATAAATTATAGATGGATTTTATTCCATCTTCAAACAAATATATGCTTATTCTTTCTTTCTACGCATGATAATGGCCCTAATTACTATTAAAGCAATTATTATTCCGGCCACTATACCAACAATGTAGTATAAATACTCTGAAGTTGGGCCTGTTTTTTTCTCATTATCCAGTGCGTAGAGGTATCCATCTTCGCCACCTACGTAAATATCATCACCATATACTATTGGAGATGATGTAAATGGTGTATTAAACAAATAATAGCCGGGTGAATAACTCCATTCTTCTTTACCACTGAATTTATTTAAAATATAGACAGTTCCACTATCAGAACTTACTACAATGTAGTCACCCATGAGTGCGGGTGTTGATTTTACATTACCTACATTTGCTGACCATTTCAGCTTTCCATTCCTCATATCCAGACAGGTAATGTTTCCATTATCTGCTCCTATAAAAAGGCTGTTGTCATTTGAATCAAGAAGTGGGGATGATTTAATAGGGTCTCCAAAATTATATGACCATTTAACAGATCCATCATTTGTATTTAGTGCATAAAACACTCCATTATCCGTACCTTCATATAATACATTATTTCTAATGGCTGGAGAAGATCTTACTGCGCTACCAGTATCAAATTCCCATATTTTTTTACCATCTTCGGTATTTAATGCATATATTTTTCCATCATCTGATCCAAAGTAAATGCTTCCATTGTAAACTGCGGGAGCAGATTTTATATCATTTTTGCTTTCAAACTCCCATTTCATTGTACCGTTTTTAGTATATATGGCATATAAACGCTTGTCATTAGATCCAACATAGATGGTTCCATTATATATTGCGGGAGAGGATTCAACACCATTCCCTGTTTTATATTTCCAGATAGAATCTCCATTTTTCTTATTTAGGGCATAAAGATAACCATCTTTTGAACCAAAGTATACATTATCTCCATTAATAACTGGGGATGAAATTATATCTCCCCCTGTTTTATAATCCCAGACCCTTGTACCATCCTCTAAATTTAAGGCATAGAAACTCCCATCTACAGAACCGAAATACAGGATTTTATCTGAAATCGCAGGAGAAGATTTTATGGCCCCATTAGCTTTGAAAAGCCAGGATTCAGGAACAAAATCTGAAGCTTCATCCAGATAGCCTGTGTGATCCAGATTTGCATGGAACATGTTCCAATCCTGTGCTGTAACTGGTGCAATTGTAAATGGGCCTGCTAAAATGCACATTATAATAAATCCAATGAGTATATTCTTTTTTTCGAACAATTTAATCACCTAAATTTTTATCAAACTTTTTAAATGTCTCTGTTAAATCTGGTAACTCCCAGTGCGAAAAACAGAGCTGTAAATCCTAAAAGCACCGCTATTTCCATCCATATATCCCCAATACCTGCTCCTTGTAACATTACACCTCTCAGAGCGTTATTGGCATAGGTTAAAGGTGCTATATAAGCTATTTTCTGGAATATCCAGGGCATGGTTTCGATGGGGTAGAAAACACCGGATACAAACATCATAGGCATGGAGAAAGGCATCACCATCTGGACATAGTCTTCCTGGGTACTGACCCTGGCAGAAACCATTATACCAAAACCTACAAAACATAATGCCGTAATTACAAGCAGGAATATCGTAAGTAACATGCTACCGTTTATAGTAATGTTAAACAATACCATAGCCGCTCCAATCAGTACCAGAGCCGTAGCAGTTTGAATAACTAATCTTGATATGATTTTACCACCTACTACAGTAGCAACACTAGTAGGGGTCATAAATAGTCTGGCTAGCTCTCCCCGTTCACGTTCCCCTGCCAGTGACTCTCCCATGCTCATCATAGCCCCCATCATCACGGTCATGGCCAGAATTGCAGGCACCAGAAAGTCTATGTATGCAATATCTCCATATAATCTGTTAATCTGGAAATTAATGGAGTTCATTATACTTTTTATATCAAGAGATTGCTGCTGCGCTTGAACAGAACTTTGCTGTACTTGTATGGCTGCTGCTGAGGGTTGGGAAGGTGTTAGATTCATGGCTTCTAGCTTTTGCATTCCTAATTCAACTGAAATTTGATTAAAAAGTGCCTGTGTAGCTGGAAGAACTGCAGTAGTCGCCATCTGGTCTGACGAATCAACTTCAAATAATACACTTTTTGGTTTTGTATCCGTCATATCGTCATAATTTGAAGGTAAAATTATGGCTGCTCTGACTTCACCGCTTTCAACCATCTGTTTTGCTTTATCAGGGTCTGTTATTATATCTTTAACGTCATAAAGGCCCATTTCCTTAATCGCATTAAGTGTAACATCAGTTACCTGGCCATGACTTTGTTCTACTACAACAACAGGAATATTTTCCAGTTCTCCTCCCATACCATAACCAAAGAGGGTTATCATAATTATGGGGAATAAGAATATTGAAATTAAACGTGGTTTATGCCTCCATAGAACCAGAAGATCCTTTTTAATCATCCACATGATTTTTTTAGTTTCAACCATTATTCTACACCTCCTTGTGTCTTTTTAGAGGTAACCCTCATGAAAACTTCTTCTAAGGAAGGGTCTTTTGTAGCTATGGACGTGATATTTCCTCCAAATTTAATTATATCTGCTATGACCTTGGTTATTGCATCATCTTCGTCATCTATATCCATAGTTATTCTTCCAGAGGCATGTTCTTTAACATCATGAACTATTGGTAAATTATTAAGATGACTCAACATTTCTTCGTCCTTGTTATTTATCATCACACTTAACTCTTTTAAATTAAGGTCTTCATCCCCCATATTATCTTTCATGTGTTCAATCACCGTTTTATTTTCAGGATCGGTTTCTTCAAGTATTTTTTCAAGGGCTTCAGAAACGTTTGAAGTAATTGGTCCTCGTTCTTCTTTTATTTCTTTAATCATGGTATCTTTAAGCCCTTGTGGAGTATCAAATGCAGCAAGTCTACCTTGATTGATAATTCCTACATCATCACAGAGTAATTCTACTTCGTACATGTCATGTGAACATAATATTATTGTATGGCCCTCTGCGTTTAGTTCTTCAACCAGGTCCCATAAAACTCTCTTTGTTGTTGGATCTAAACCTATTGTAGGCTCATCTAAGAATAAAATATCTGGTTGATGTATTAAACTTGCAACTACTGAAGCTTTTTGCTTCATACCTCCAGAAAGCTGTTTTACAAGCTTGTCTTCAGCATATTTTATGTCTACCATTTCCATTAGTTCGGCTGCTCTGCTTTCTTTAAGATCTGAGGGAAGTCCATAGTAGTCAGCGCAGAGATATACATTTTCTTTAACTGTAAGATCTGCATAAAGACTAACAAGCTGAGGTACCATTCCTATTTGTTGCCTAACTTCATCAGGATTCTTTAAAACATCATATCCCGCTACATTGGCGGTTCCTGATGTTGGAAAAATTAAACAGGTAAGCATTTTTATGGTGGTTGTTTTTCCAGCACCATTCGGACCTAAAAATCCGAATATGGTTTTATCTTTAACTTTCATGTTGAGAGCATCAACAGCTAAAAAATCACCATACTGTTTTGTAAGATCGAATGTTTCTATAGCATATTTCATATAATTCAGCTCCTATTGTCCTCCTTATCAATTAGCATGTCCTTAATGAACTCTAACCAAAGACTGGATTTATTTTCTCTTGCAATTTGGGCCATGGCTTTGAATCTGGAAAGGGTTTCTTTACCTTCCTCAGTTATTTCGTAATATTTCACTTTTCGCTTCCCATGATGTTCCCAGAATCCTTTTATAAGTCCATTTTTTTCCAGGTCGTGCAGTACTGGATATATTTTACTTGCACTGGGCATTTTGTTTTCATAAGGGGTAGATTCATGGAGTTTGGTCATAATTTCGTATCCGTGTTGTTTTTTCTGGCTAATGAGCCATAATATCATTGTGTTGGCAAAACCTCTCATCAGGCCTTTCATTAACTTTTTTTCATACTTGGACATTTTTTTCATAAGTTTGTGATGTTCTTGCATCGTTTTATGGAATTTTTCTTCTTTTAAATCTTTTATGTCAGAAGAATTAGGTTTATTCGGCGCCTCTTCATCATCCATATATTTGCCTCCATTTCTCATATGTATCAAATTTCGATATAATTATTTTTGATATATCAATTTTCTATATAAATTTTTTGATCCAAATGATTTAATTAGACAAATCATTAAAATTGATATCATGAAAATAGGATTCTCTACATTAGCACTATTTATGAGTTCACTGGAACAATTTTTAGAAACAGCTTCAGAAGACGGTTTTCAGCTGATGGAAATTTTGTGTGAAGGCCCATACTGGCCCAGAAACATGTTATTGATGGATAAAAAGGAATTTGAAGTGTTTGAATCATATAAAATTGATGTATATCTACATGCCCCCACTATAGATCTTAACCCGGCAAGTCTTAACCCTGGAATAAGGGAAGAAACATTAAAACAGCTTGAAGAAACCATTGATTTTGCGTCACATATTGGTGCAAAGGCAATAACCACACACCCTGGTTTAATTCACAGATTGGAAGATAGAGTAAGGAATTTAGGAATGGGCTATTCCATTGAAACTCTTTCAAAGGCCAATAATTATGCAGAAGATATTGGAATTATATTTTCTGTTGAGAATATGCCTAATAGATATGCATATTTCTGTAACAGTTCTGAAGAACACAAATTTTTTATTGAAGAATGCGGTTCTTATGCTACTGTAGATACAGGACATGCTAATACAAGCGATGACCCAAAATCTTTTTTTAAGATGAAGAAAATAGCATATTATCACTTAAATGATAATGATGGGAAAAAGGATCAGCATCTGACTTTAGGAGAAGGAACATTTGATCTTAAACTGCTTAATATGGTTGATAAAGGTATAATTGAGTTAAATAACTATGAAAACATTTTAAAAAGCAGAGATTTACTGCTTTCAAACAGATTTGTATAAAAACCTAAAAAATGTATATTATGTGTTAAAGAGTTATTAGAACTTATTTCGGTGGTTAGATGGCGAGTAAGGTATATTTTTCGGATTTTAGATCAAGGAGTAGTAGGGAAAACAAAATAAATAAGATTAAAAAACTTTTCAAAGCTGCAGGATTTGAAAACATAATCAAAAAAAATGATCTAACAGCCATTAAACTTCATTTCGGCGAAAAGGGGAATGATTCCTATATAAACCCTGTTTTTGTAAGACAAATTGTTGATGAAGTTAAAAAAACAGGAGCTAAGCCCTTTTTGACAGATACAAATACGCTTTACTATGGGAGTAGGCATAATTCAGTTGATCATCTAAATACAGCAATATTGCATGGATTTGATTATGCAGTTTCAGGAGCACCTATTATAATTGCAGATGGAATTAATGGGGAGAATGAAATAGAGGTTGAAATTAATTTAAAACACTTCGAAAATGTTAAAATTGCAGGGGATATAGAAAAATCAGATTCAATGGTTGTGCTCTCTCATTTTAAGGGCCATGGGATGAGTGGTTTTGGAGGAGCCATAAAAAATCTTGCTATGGGATGCGCCTCACCTGCAGGTAAATTAGAGCAACATGAATGCGCTAAACCAGTAATATCAGAAAGATGTATAGGTTGTGGTAAATGTATGGCAGCGTGTCCAGTATCTGTGATGTATACAGAGAATGGAAGGACTAAAATAGATTATGAAGCTTGTATTGCCTGTAATAACTGCTTAATGGTATGTCCTGAATCAGTAATTGACCTCGACTGGGAAAATATACAGCCGTTCATCGAAAAAATGACAGAATATGCCTATGGGGCAATTAAAAACAAATGGGATAAAGTTTGTTACATTAATTTTTTAATGGATATCACCCCTGATTGCGATTGTGTTCCATGGAGCGATTCCCCAATTGTTCCAGATATAGGGATATTATCATCATATGATCCTGTTGCACTGGATACAGCAAGCTATGATCTTGTAAATCAACAATGTGGATTTACCGATTCACTTTTAAATCACAATCATGAGAAAGGTGAGGATAAATTCAGAGGACTATATGAAAAAATTGATGGCGATATCCAGATGAAATATGGGGAAGAAATTGGCTTGGGAACTATGGATTATGAGTTAATTATATTATAAAATAATGTTAAAGTTTTTCATCATGTTTTAAATCACTATAGGTTAAAATATGGCAATAGATGTATGGGAATCAACTAATCGTATTGAAACACTTGTAGATGGAATATTTGCAATTGCAATGACTTTACTGGTTTTGACTATTGATGTTCCTCAACTGCCAGATACTGTAAGTAATGTGGCATTGCAGAGCACTTTAATTGGTTTATGGCCGAAATTCTTTGCATATGGATTGAGTTTCATTCTTCTTGCAATATTCTGGAGAATGAACCACCAACAATTTTATATAATTAAACGCACTAATACCACTCTTTTACAGATAACAGTTATGTGGCTTTTATTTGTTGCTCTTGTACCTTTTTCAGCATCGCTAACCTCAGAATATGGTCACCTACAATCTGCAGCGATATTTTTTCATATTAACATGTTTTTAATCGGTTTTTTTCCAGCATTAGCCTGGTATTATGCTGTAAAGAAAAATTTTATGGATGAGGGGATAACTCTTGAAAGAATCAATGAAATCCAAAAAATTCACCTGATTTTGCCCTTTTTATCCTTAATTGCAATTTTTATCTCTTTTTTAACTCCTTCCTGGAGTTCACTGACATATGCTTTCCATCCTCTGGTTAAAAAAATAATAGGATATTTTTAGGCGTAGTAGAACTGATATATTAAAGCCAGGGATAATATTGAACTGAATATCAGGGCAGCACTGGTAGTAATTATTATTCGTGTTGAAACGCTCCTTTTAGCTTCTTTACCATGTATTCTTTCTATATCTTGCTTATAACGCCAGTAACCTACTATATAAAATCCAATACTTGATAATATAAATATCAGGCCAATAGCAGTTACTAAAATAGATTTTACTCCTTCACCTAAAAATCTGGCTATGAATAAACCACCAACAACTGCAGTGAGACCGCTGCGCACCCATGAGTTGTATGTCCTTTCATTGGCCATTACCACCTGTTTACGTGCTAAATCAGTCTGTTTTTTCTTGTATTCTACTTCACCTTGATGGTAGTTTTTCAATTAAACCCTCCGATTTAAAATTAATTTGATCTTATATTTTATCTTACTATTTAATATAAATATATTACTTTATGAAAATGATTATACCTTCTTAAAGACTTAAATAAGTAAAATAAGGCAAATTTATTTTCAAATATTAAAATAAAATAGTTATAATGCATCAATTATTTTTTGAAGGGGAAAATACATAAATATTGGGCATATAATCAATTTCTATTATTACATTATCCAATTCAACGTCCAGAACATGCCCTCCTGAATTTCTGTCCACACTGATAAAATGAAAGTGATAATCATTGAGATTGACGCTTCTTGCAGATTCTGGACACCAGAATCCAACCATTGTCCCATTGATATTGTTAAAATAAAAAATGGACTGATTTTTCAATGCATCAGTAAGATTAGGGTAGGGTTCATGTTGTTTAGGAGGGCTTCTGGCTTTAATACTTGAGAAACTGCCCATTACTTTAAATGAATAGAATAAATTCTTGGAAGGAATAGTGGTATTCAGATACTGTTGAAGTTCTTTATAGTTCATACTTTTATTTACCACTAATATTTTATCCGGATTAAAATCAGTTACCATGGCAAATGGAATCATATCTGAGTTATTAGCAAGAAGAACAGACCCATCTGATTTGGCCTGATATATATAGCCGTTTAATTCAATCATTTCTCCATCGAGACCGTCAAAAGTACCTATACCCACATCACCATGCATTTTTAAATCCCCTGAACTTATAATTCCTTCATAATGTCCTGCAGATAAATCCTTAAATGTTGATACCTGAAATAAAATATCTTCTTCTGAAGGGGAGGGATCATCGTAAAATAGCAGTGCTGCAGAAACAGATATAAGAACAAATAAAAGGAGAAAATAATTTTTTGCCATATGATTATTTTTATTAATATACTTATATATAAGACTTGATCATCTGATTTAATGTATAACTGAAGGTGAGAAAGGATGAGCTGTTATATTCGATATATGAAATCAACTCTAAATGAATTAGGAATTAATCCAGAGACAAAAGAAGATAGAAAAGTTATCGATAATCATATAAGAGAAATTATAGGTAAAGAAAGCAGTGATAAATGTAATGAGGTGTGGAGAGAAGTTAAAATCTGGTTACAGGATGAAAAATTGAAGGAAAAAATGATTGAAGGATTAAAATCTTAAAATTCAATATCAAGAATTTCCTTAATATTGCCTACAACAACATCAGCAGCATCATAAACTTTTTGTGGGGTTTCTTCTTTTTGTTGTAGAGTTAAAACACCAATATCTGCCTCTTTAAGGGCAAGTATATCATTGGCACTGTTCCCTACCATCATAACTTTATATTTGTTTTTTAATTTCTTAATGATCATCATTTTCTTCCATGAATCTGCTGTATCGAATACATTTTCTTTAGGGAGCTTTAAAAATTTTGCAAGTTCTTTTAAGGAATCTCTCCTGTCTCCTGATGCTATAAAAATTTCAATATTTCGCTTTTTAAGTTCATCAATAACTTCAGGGACTTCATCGAAGATTTTTCCACCTGCTGTTATTGTAAATTCGATTTTTTTCTTTTCTAAGCTCACTATAAATCCAGATCCACTGCATATCTGTATATTATATTCTTTATCAACTACAGCATTTATGCTGTCCTGTATATCGCTTACCATTGCGCTATCTTCTTTAATTGCTTCAAGAAGTTCATTTTTTTTGATATAATGTGCAGAATAGCTGATATCAAAATCAATTTTATTTCTTTTTATGAACTCATAAATTGTCTGGTCAGGTCTGGCGTTTATAATACATTTTGCAGGGTTAGTTTGCAGCACTACAAGCGCTCTTTTGACACCATTATCCACAATGTCTATTGAACTCATATCCTCAATTATCAACCCTGTTTTCAGATCTTTCAATGCTCTGAATCTTTCTATGAGCGTACCTGAATTATCGAAGACAACAGCTTTCATATTTAGTAATTAAGTCCAGTAAGTTATATAACTTTAAATATTAAATAATCAAGAATAAGTATTATATTAAACTATTTTTAAAACACTCAATAGAAAATATATTCCCAGGAGGATTAAAAAAATCCCGCACGCTCTCATTACAACTTTGTATGTTCTATCATTCATTAACTTTGTCCCATGACTTGAAAAAAATGATATAATGCTGTACCACGAAAGATCTGCAGACCAGTGACCTATAATAAATCCTAAAAGACCCACAATGCCTGCAAGTTCCAGTCCCTTATACATAAAAGCGCATCCGACACTTGCCCACCAGATAAAGAAATATGGATTGGATAAACTTGTAATAATCCCATTGAGAACAGATCCATGTTGAATACCGGATTTTTTTGAGTTATTCACGTTGTTAATGGTATTGTGCAACTCATTAGAAGATATTGAAAGATTGTAACCCATATAAATGAGTACAGCGCCCCCTATTATTCCAATTATAAGTGCTGCAGTTTGTGAACCAATAATCCAGCCTACTCCTGCAAGTATGGCAACCATCATGGCGCTTTCTGTCATGATATGGCCTAAAACTACTTGAGGACCCGCAATAGGCCCTTTCTTTACTGAGTCAGATATGGTAACAGTAAGCATTGGGCCAGGTACAAGGGCTCCGGAAAGGCCAACTCCAAAGGATGTTAATCCAAAAAGGATTATTTCAATCAATTAAACCACAGTTAACAATTTATAAAGAAAAATCAGAATAATATTAAAAGAAATAGAGGATTAACCACATTTATTTAAGACTTTCATGATTTCGGATAAATGATGATCAATTGTCTCTATTTCTTCCTTTTTAATTGAGTTTGTCCGCATTAGAATCCTGAAACGCTCGAGAACATGTCCCATCTTGTTAAGTACGTCATTTCGATATATTTTTTCCTGGAACATTTCATCACCACTCTTATTAGGATTTTCATGCACATAAATTTAACTAATCAAGAAAATTCATTTTCTGACCAGTTTCATTTTTCACTGCTTTTTCATAAATGTTCCACGCAGTGACAATGTCCTGAACTGCAAGTCCGGTTGAATCAAATATTGTAATATCTTCATCTGAAGTTCTACCTGGAACTTTACCTGTAATAACATTACCAAGAGTTCCCTGAATATCATTTCTTCTTAAAATGCCTTCAGCAACAGGGATATTGATTTCACCGCTGTGACTTGCCTGTTCCCAGCAGTCAATAAATATTTTGGATTTGTAAAACATGTGGCTGTCCAGTTCCTGTTTACCTGGGGCGTCCGCACCCATTGCGTTAATGTGGGTTCCGGGAACTATCCATTTTGATTTAACTATGGGTTCTCGAGAAGGAGTGGTGGTAAGAACAACATCAGCACCTACAACTGCTTCTTTTATTGTTTCGGTGGCTTTAGCTTCAATTCCATATTTTTCTGTGATGTGCCTGGCGAAATTTTCACGTGTTTCACATGTTCTGCATGAAACTCTAACTTCTTTAATGTCCATTACTTCGTTTATAGCTTCAAAACCTGTTTGTGCCTGTACTCCTGCACCTACAAGCCCTAAAATCTCTGAATTATCTCTTGCAAGGTGTTTTGTGGCAACACCGGCAGCTGCCCCTGTTCTCATATTTGTAATCCATGTTCCATCCATGATAGAAATTGGAAAACCTGTTTTAGGATCTACAAGCTCAATTATGGCCATTACTGTTGGTAAACCATGTTTACGGGGGTTATCTGGATGTACATTAACGCATTTGACTCCAGATTCGTTCATCCCCCGGATAAAACAGGGCATTATCCTCAGATCTCCCCTGAATTTTTTGTAGAAAAGATATTCTTTAGCTGGCATTTCAACTTTACGTTCTGAATGAACCTGAAAAGCAGTTTCAACACTTTTAATAACTTCTTTCATGCTCATAAGTTCTTTAATTTGGCTTTGATTTAGAAGGATTGTGTCCATAGATACACCTCACATTTACTCTGTATCTTTATGTTGTTAAAACTGCTTAAATATAACTATTTGAGCATGAAGAGACATATAAAGTGAATTTATGGTAATTAATAATTGATTTAAATATTTATTATTTTTAAAAACATATCTAATGTCTATTATGTGTTTAAAACTGATTTTATGAATAAAAATTGTTTTTACAGTTTAAATTTTAATTCTATACAGAATCTTTCCATAAAATTAAATAAAAAGAGGAACATTCTCTTTATAATCTTTATATTCTGGAAATTCATTTGAAATTTCTTCCTCTTCGGTTTTACATACTCTTATATATTTATAAATCAATATTGGGGCCAGGACTACAGTAATAATTGTCGGCCACCCAAAGAGCCATCCCAGTATAATCAAAATGAATCCTAAATACTGCGGATGCCTTGAATAAGCATATATTCCATCTGTAACCAGACCATCTTCTTTAGTGCTCCTGTAAAGCTTGATCCAGCCCGTAATAATTATTGCCATTCCAATGAGCATCAAAATTGCACCATACGTCATGGCAATATCCATCCCGAATCCAACACCTAAAAAATAGAAATTCACAATATTTGGTGGAAGTTGTGTCCCCGGGGTAAAGAAGTACTTTGATGCAAAAAGAACCGTCAGCGGAATTCCATACATTTCTATAAATAGTGAAATGAAAAATGCACTGACCAGACCATATTCTACCCAGTTTGCCTTTCTTCTATAGGAAAGGGGAATTAAAAATGCCATAAAAAGAAGGATACAGAGTATGACGATGTGCCATTGTTGTGTTATAATGCCTGTAATTACATTACTTGAGAGATAAACATAGAAGTGATAATAAAAACCGTTAAAATAGATTATAGGTATTAAAAAAAGGGATAAAAGAAGAATTCTTGGTAAAAAATTTTTAAAGTTCCTCATTTAAAGTTCCTCATGAAAGATATATTCATTCATAATTTTTATTTTTGACTAAATTTTTGTGAAATTAATCTAAGTTTTTATAGTTAGCCATTAATATTTAATATTGGATATAAAATTGAATGTTATAATATTTATAAACTGAATTTTACATAAATTTCAAGGTGTTTCTATGAATCTTTTAGATAAATCAGAATCAATCAAAAATCATGAAATAACAGCAGTAGATAATTTAGAATCATTTTTAAAGGTTATAAAAAAGAAAAACCCTCAAATAAATGCATTCTTAGAAATTAAAGAAGAAGAAGCAGTACAAAGTGCTGAAAAAATTGATTCCAAAGTTAAAAAAGGCGAAAAAGTAGGGAAACTTGCAGGGTTAACAGTTGGAATTAAAAGCAACATAAACATCGAGGACTTTAAAATTACAGCCGCTTCAAAAACTCTTGAAAATTATGTGGGAAGCTATAATGCCACAGTTATAAACAGAATAAAGGATGAAGATGGTATAATTCTCGGTACAACTAATATGGATGAGTTTGCAGCAGGTAGCTCAACTGAAACTTCTTATTTTGGATATACAGAAAATCCTGCAGCTCCTGGAAGAATACCCGGCGGCTCAAGTGGGGGAAGCGCAGCCGTAATTGCAGCAGAGATGTGTGATCTGTCTCTGGGATCAGATACTGGTGGTTCAATTAGAAATCCCGCCTCTCACTGTGGAGTTATGGGATTTAAATCAACTTATGGGGTAGTTTCAAGACAGGGACTGCTGGACCTTGCAATGAGTCTGGAGCAGATAGGCCCATTTTCTAGGGACGCTGCTGGAATGGCTTTAATGCTTGATTCCATTGCAGGTTATGATCCAAGGGAATGTACAACTATAAAAGAAACTCCAAACTTTGATAGAATAACTGAAAAATCACAAGATGTTCTAAAAGGAATGAGGCTGGGTGTAGTAAAAGAATTCTTTGATGTATCTGATGATAAGATAGTGGATATAATTGAAGAGAGCATCGATAAAATGACCGAGATGGGTGCTGAAGTAGTAGAATTAAGCTTCAAATATCTTGATTTATGCATCCCTACCTATTACCTCATAAACTATGTTGAGTTCTTCTCAGCAACAAGAAAATATGATGGCCGAAAATATGGATACAGAATAGAAGACGTGTGTGGAGATGAAGTTTTAAGAAGAATACACATGGGATCGTATATCAGCCAGAAAGAATACAGTGGAAAATACTATAAAAAGGCATTACAAGCGAGATCGTTAATTAGAAGAGAAATCACAGGCCTTTTAGATGATGTTGATGCTCTGATTAGTCCAACTGTCCCAAAACTTCCCCATAAACTTGGAGAATCATTAAATCCTATGGATATGTATGCTTACGACGTTCTAACCGTTATTGCAAACCTTGCAGGAATCCCAGCAGGAAGTATGAAGGCAGGAGAAGTAAATGGAATACCGGTTGGTCTTCAAATCCAGGGAAAACCACTGGATGATGCCAAGATCATTGAGCTGATGGCAGGAATTGAAAGGATAGAATAAATATTCTTTAACTGATAACAGTCATTCAAGTGAATAGAAATGAAAAAAATAGGTCTTCTATATGTAAAAGGCTCCTTACCTCTTTTTGAAAACTTCGGTAACCTGCCAACACATATTGTAAAGGAAAACGGACTTGTGAATGGTAAAAAAACCCACGAATCTCTTGATGGACTTATAATACCTGGTGGAAGCATTATAGAGTCACAGAGTATTACTGATGATCTAAAGACAGAAATTCGGAAGATGGAAAAAGAAGAAAAATTTATTCTGGGAATGTGTTCAGGTTTTCAACTTCTTTCCAATAAAATAGACATAGGAAGACGTTCTCCCTGCCCAATTGAAAGGGAAGGGCTTGGAATTCTGGATGTATCCTTTAAACCGATGATTGGAACTGACAGGGTTGAAGCAGAAATCATTGATAACTCTTTTTTAACCAGGGGAATGGTTGGAGAAAAAGTAACAGGGTTTCACTGCCATACTTATGGATTAATTGAAGGAAATGCAAGACCTCTTTTTTTAAGCACAGTTAAAAGGACAGATTATCATGATAACCCTCGAAAGATTTTATCAGGTGTTAGAAATGATGAAGGGAACGTTGTAGGGACCATGGTTCACGGATGTCTTGATGAAAGCCCAGCGCTTGTAGATAATATTTTTAGATTTATAGATGCATCTGAACAGGATATTTTAGATATAAGGGCTGTAAATAAAGAGCTTTTAACAAAAATTAAAGGTGAAATAGGAATAGATACAAATATATATGCAAAATCAGTTAATCGAGAAACCTCAAAAACCAATAGTCTCCCCAAAACAATAATGATTGCGGGGACAGGGTCAGATTCAGGTAAAACTTTTTTAACAACGGGCATTGTTGGAATTTTAAGGAAAAAAGGCTATAAGGTAGGTTTATTAAAGGTGGGGCCGGATATAAGGGATATAGTTCCTTCTCTTTATCTTAATAAAGAAAATATGGAAAAGTTCTCATCAATTAAAATCGGCGGGCTGGGATGGATGGATTTAGAAAAAATACTGGAAGAACTGGCACGCACGAATTATGATATCCTCCTTATAGAGGGGGTAATGAGCGCATTTACAGGTGCTTTAAATGAGAAAACACCCTTTTCAACGGTTGAAATAGCAAAATCCGCCAATATTCCGGTTATACTGGTTTCATCCTGCAGTAAAGGAGGAATTGAAACTGCCGCAGTTGATATTGTCGGCCATATATGTGTTATGGATAAGCTTGGAGTTCAAACAAAAGGCGTTATTTTAAATAGGGTCTATGATAAGTCCATATCAGAAATAGCATCATCTTTTATAACCAGAAGAGCAAATGTTAACGTAATTGGTGAATTACCAAAAATTAAAATGGCTGACAGGGGTAATACGCCTGAAGTGGAGATAAGGATTGAAGAATTCTGCTCGCATGCCATGAAAACTGTTGAAGAACATTTAAATGTTGATGAAATAATTAAAATTGCAAAAGTTCCAGAATTCAGCGGTTATATATCTTATAAAGATATTATTAAAGGTTTCAGTTAAAAAAAGTTTAAAAAAGTAGAGTTTTAAAGATTATTTGTTTTAAACTCTTTATATGCTTTAATTACTTCTTCTCCACTTAAAAAGATCAATCCCTCTTTTTCAGCGTATTTCTGAACTTCGGTGGTTGGGAGTGAATTTCCAGTTTCATCATCCATCATTTCACAGCAAACACCAACGGGAGTTAGCCCAGCCATCTCAGTAAGTGCAATGGTCATTTCTGTATGTCCCTGGCGCTTTGTTAAAAGCCCTTCTGAACCTCTAAGAAGTGTTACATGTCCTGGAGCTCTGAAATGTTCTCCAAAGTGGGTGTAATTCTCATTTTTACAAAGTAGAGCAAGTTCTTTTATTGTTAAAGCTCTGTCATTATCGGTTATTCCAGTAAATGTTTCTCTATGATTTATTGTTAGGGAAAAAGCAGACCTTTCATCGTATGGAATGTCAGTTGGTGAAAGTTCAGCCAGTAATGGGTATTTATCCTGTGCAGCTTCCATAACATCAGTCATGAAGGGTAATCTAAGCTTTTCAGCTTCTTCATGGGATACTGCAGTGCAAACTAATCCTCCTGCATCATTTCTCATCCTTGCAAGGTGTTTGGGAGTTATAAGTTCTGCTGCAACAATCATATCAGTTTCTCGTTCTCTGTTATCACTATCAAATACTAGAATGATTTCTCCATTTTTAAATGCTTTCAGTGCATCGTTTATCATTTGATCGTAACTCCTTTAGGTTATTTCTAAAATTTATAAATTGGACTAAATTGGTTATTATATTGAGTATACTTAACTATTTGCATAAAATTATAATATCAAAATTCAATATTCAAACCTGATTTTAACAGAATCTCCATCTTCAACATTTAATTTCTTTTTAATATTTTCTGCTGCTATAAATTCAAGTATGTTCTCTCCATGTGTGGTTTTTTTTGGAAAAACGACAGCTCCATCTATTTCTTCGTTTAAAACAGCTTTTATAAGAAGCACATCTCCAAAATTTTCCTTACCTTTAATGATTTTCAGCTTATCTTCTGGAATATCATGAATATTATTAATTTCTTCCGTACCAATTTTGATATTCAGAGTACCTGGAAATGGGCTGAAATTAAGCTTATCTTTAAATTGTGTTTTGTATACAGGTAAAGACATGAAATATGCTCCTTTTCCCTGCCCTGATGTTATAATTCCTTTAACTTCCATTTAAATCACTATATATTTTTGATAAATTTAATAATTACAAATTTAAATATTTTAAAATTAAATATTCTGTGCTAATTCTTTCATCGTCTGTGTAGCTAATATATGAGCTGATCTTATTGGTTCTGGCATTATAAAATGCGATGTTTTTTGTACAATGCTAAGTGCGGTATTCAAAGATATTTTATGCCCAACACTGATGCATTTATGCTTATCACATGCCCCAACGGCTTTATCTTTGATTTTTATGATTTTAAGTGAATTATCATACAGTTTGTAATTTCCATCAATTAACCTTTTTGCAACTCCAATTGCAGGCACATCCATGAGAAGCCCTACATGAGAAGCAAGTCCAAACCCTCGAGGATGCATGATACCATGCCCGTTAACCATTAAAACATCAAATTTACTATCAAGGGTTTTTAAAACCGAAACTGCTGCATCAGCTTCTCTAAAACCTAAAAAACCGGTAATGTAGGGAAATAAAACTTCAACTTCTAAAGTCTTCTCTTCTAAAACTTCAATTGTATTGAAATCAACCACTACAGCAGCAGCAACTGCAAAACTGTCCTTGGAAAATGATATATCTACTCCTACAACGCTTTCAATGTCTTCAAAACAATCTTCTTCTATTATTTTCTTTGAAAGATTGTTCTGAATGTTTCCAAGATATTGTGTTAAGTTACAGGAGCACATAACAATTCACTCGAAAATCCCTCAAAATTCGTAGAATTTTGCATGTTTGAGAAACAAAGTTTCTCAACCGGAAAAACCTTAGGTTTTTGCATACGTCAAAATTTTCAATTTTGACAGTTTTCGAGGGTTAAAACCTATTCCTCAAGTTTACATGATATTGTACAGAATACAGGACCTCTTACATCAATTGCTTTATTTTTACTTGTAATGTAGTTTAATGCAACATCATCAAGCCTTAAATTTATATCAGAGATGGATCTTGATATTGGTACCCTTACAGTGACTTCTTCTTTACTGCTTACGACCATTTCTTCAATTTTATAAGCTGCAAAAGCTGCAATACCATCCATATAATTGATATCAGTTGATATTCCTTTATTCAGGGCTTCTAATGCTTTTTCATCTTCAACATCTTTTACCGGAACCCCAACTATATCCCCGTGATTTATATAGATCTCATTCCATGCAGCAGGTCCTAAGAGCTTTGTACCTTTTTCAGGTTCTACAGCCTTTAAATGTATATTTTTACCTAAAAATTCACCTTTAAAGACTGTAAATTCACATGGAGACGGTGCATCACTGTTTTCCTTAAATGTAGTAATGATATTGTTCATTAATACTCTACCTTCTTCTGTTGCAGGATAATAGTTAATTCTAAGCATTGATGCTATTTCTCTATCTGAAAGCTTCCATTTTCCATAAGTTTGAGGGTAAACCATTGCCCTTATATCTTCCTGGTTATAAAGGAGCATGGCTATTCTTTCAGCTCCAACGCCGAGATTAAGAACTTCTTTTTCAATACCGTACCTAGCAAGTGCAATTGGTGAGTATAATCCGAATGTGGCGACTTCAACCCAGTCCTTGAGCTTTGGATGGTATCCATAGACTTCTGTTTGAGTTCCTAACGTATAATATTTAGATTTTTTCTCATCAGGAGTGAATTTGAACTTTTCAAATCCGAAGTATTCGAGAAGACTTTCAGATATGGCTTTACCATAGTCCAGTGAAATTTCGTCATCCATAACAACACATGAAGCGGAATGATAGGTCATAAGGTGACTGGCATCTTCTCTCTGTTCCCTTCTGAAACATCTGTCAATGGAGAAGAGTTTTATCGGTAACGGGTATTTATTATGAATATTTTGGAGCGTGATAAACCACCCGGAAGTCATATGGGATCTTAGGGTTGTTTTTGATGGAATTGGTTTTAATTCATGGATTTCTGGAAAGACTTTCTGGAGAATACGAAGGCCCAGATCATCCCCCACTTCCATGGCTGCGGAAACATCATGAACAAGGTCATCCCCACTTACATCGCCTTTTTTATATCCTCTGAAGACTTCTTTGAGGCTATTTATCTTTTCTTCATTTAATGAAACTCCAATCCCCTCAATAAGTTCGATTTTATCCATTCCAATGCCTATATCTGGTCTTGGAAGTCCTGAAAGATAAAAACATCTGTCTAAAACTGCTGGAGCTTCAGGGCCGAACTGTTTGTAAATATGCTCCTCTTCAATAAAAACAGGGTTTACAGCTTCTTCAAAACCCAAATTTAAATAAGCATTTCTCAAATTAGAGATGGTATCATAGAGCATATGAGTTTTACCTGTTTTAAGGTGTATTCGCGGATACTGGTCATCATGATGAGGTTTATTAATTGTTTGGGAGGTCATCATCCATGCCTTTTCAAAATCTTTCTTTGCAAGCTTTATTATTTTATTTTTATCCAAGTAATGCCCCCTGGAGTCTATTTAAGTTGTTATTAAATCTTTGTTAAGTTTGAATTTGATTTTTTTAAATTTTAGGTTAATAATAAGAATTTTGAATTGATCCTTTTTATATTTAGTTATAACTTAGGCAAATCAAATTTAAATAATATTTAAACCTAAATTTCATTATGGAAAGAGAAATTTATGAATGTGATGTTTTAATTATAGGTTCTGGCGGAGCAGGATGCAGGGCCGCTATAGAAGCTTCAAATCATGATTTAGATATTATAATAGTTTCAAAAGGGTTATCTTTTAAATCAGGATGTACTACACTTGCAGAAGGAGGATATAACGCTGCTTTTGCAGCTGTTGATCGTGCTGACACTCCTGAAGCCCATTTTGAAGATACACTTAAAGGTGGGGCTTATTTAAACGATTCTAATTTAGTTAGAATTCTTGTTGAAGAATCTCCCCAAAGGCTCATTGAGCTTGAAAAGTTTGGAGCTCTCTTCGACAGGCAGGAATCTGGAGAAATTAACCAGCGGCCTTTTGGTGGACAGACATTCAGGCGGACATGCTTCCAGGGAGATAGGACTGGCCATGAAATGATGTCAGCCCTCAAAGAAGAGGTCATTCGACGAGATATTAAAACAATGGACGAAATAATGGTCACGTCCCTTGTTATGAGCGAGGATGGCCAAAAAGTTATTGGAGCAGTAGGATTATCACTTAAAGACTCTAATTTATTAGTATTTAAGGCAAAATCAGTGATCATTGCAAGTGGAGGTGCAGGTTGGCTTTATCCTGTGACTTCAAACACTTTACAGAAAACTGGAGACGGATTTTCAGTTTCATACGAAGCTGGGGCAGATCTGATTGACATGGAACAGGTTCAGTTCCATCCAACTGGAATGATTTTTCCAGAATCACGTAAAGGAGTTCTTGTAACAGAAGCTGTACGTGGAGAGGGTGGAAAACTCATCAACGCCAAAGGCGAAATATTCATGAAAAAATATGACTCCAGAGGGGAGCTTGCAACAAGGGACGTTGTGGCCAGAGCAATATACAACGAAAT
Source organism: Methanobacterium sp. (assembly GCA_030017655.1). Taxonomy (NCBI): domain Archaea; kingdom Methanobacteriati; phylum Methanobacteriota; class Methanobacteria; order Methanobacteriales; family Methanobacteriaceae; genus Methanobacterium; species Methanobacterium sp. The sequence goes on from JASEIM010000006.1 coordinate 83,476, forward strand.
ACGAGAGGGAAGAGGAACTCCAAGAGGAGGAGTTTACCTTGATGTTTCTCATCTTCCAGATGAAGTGATTGAAGAAAAACTGGAAACAATGCTTCTACAATTCCTTGATGTAGATGTGGACATCAGAAAAGAACCCATGGAAGTTGCACCCACAGCACACCATTTTATGGGCGGTATAAGGATAAATGAATTCGGTGAGAGCACAGTAAAAAATTTATATGCTGCAGGTGAAGTAACTGGTGGTGTACACGGTGCAAATAGACTTGGAGGTAATGCCCTTGCAGATACTCAGGTTTTTGGAAAAAGAGCGGGCGAATCAGCAGCTAAAAACGCTCTCAAGGGAGAAATTGAATCAAATGATGCATTTATTGATGCAGAAGAAAAACGCATCAAGAGCTTCTTTAAAGACGGGGATGTTTACCCATTTGAGATAAAAAAAGAGCTTGAAGAAGTAATGTGGAAAAATGTGGCAATAATAAGAAATGAAGAAGGGTTAAAAGCTGCATTAGATCGCATAAAAGAACTTAAAGAAATGCTAAAGGATATGAGGGTAACTGATGTTGTAAGCTATAATAACGACCTTCTTGACGCCCTTGAAGTGACAAAAATGCTTGAAATAGCAGAAATCGTTACAAAATCTGCACTTTTACGTGAAGAAAGTAGAGGGGCTCATTACAGGGAAGATTATCCAGATACAATGGATGAATGGAAAAAGAGCATTGTTTTTAATAAAAGCGGGAAAATAAGGTTTATTGAAAGATAAAATATAAAAAACACTATTATTTGAATTTATTTTTAAATTTCAAGAATGAAAGGTCATGAAGTATATTGCTCTGCTTAGGGGAATCAACATTGGCAGTAAAAGAATAAAAATGGCTGATTTAATAAAATCTCTTGAATCAATGAACGTTAAAAACGTAAAAACTTATCTTCAAAGTGGAAATGTCATTTTTGACCAAATTCCAGTAACATCAAAGAAATCAGGGAAAATATTGAGAAAATGATAGGTCAAACCTTTGGATTCTCTGTAAATGTAATTATCAGAACTGAAAATGAACTTGAAGATATTATTAAGAGTAATCCGTTTATTAAAGAAGATGATGTTGAAATTGATAAGCTGCATGTGACATTTTTGCAAGATATACCTGATAAAAAAGTTGTTTTGGATTTAGGCATAAATAAAGGTTAAAATGAAAAATTTGAAATTAATGGTAGGGAAATTTATCTTTACTTGCCAGATGGATATACTAAAACTAAATTAACAAACAATATGTTTGAAAAAAAGTTAAAAACTATAGCAACTACCAGAAACTGGAAAACAACGAATAAATTAATGGATTTAGTTAAATTGGAATAAATTATCATGATATTGATGTTATGGGCTGATTTTTAGGTTTAACCAGAAAAGTACTTATTCTTCCACAGTAAATCGCTAAAACGCCTAAAACCAGGACAAACATGAAAATAGTGCTTTCATCGATGGAAGACATGTTTTTCAATTTCATTCCAGATAGTATCATTGCAGATAAGAAAACAGCTATGGCAAAGAGAGAACCGGATATGTTTCCTGTTAGGAATCCATATTTAAAGCCGTTGGTATAATTTTTGGCTAGTAAAACAGTTATAAAGCCGCTCATCAGGGTAAGTAAATAAACATTATTAAATATCAGGGCAAGGGTCAGTGAGGTTATTGCGCCGGCGACTAAGCCTCTTTCGTCAACTATTAATTCTTTGAAATTGTTCAGGTAATATTTCACTTCTTCTAGTGATGTGGCGTATACTAAAAAACCGCCGCAACTGCAACGAACGAAATCATCTGGAATTTCATCTTCCTGAAGGCGATAGTAACCATTACATTTTGGACAGGTTAATAAACCATTATATTCGCCTTTATTGACAAAATAGGTGATATCAGTTCCTATAATTTTAATAAGAGCTTTATAGGCCGAGGTAACATCTATAGTGGTTATATATCTTCTTTTATTATTCACAGTACTGCATACAATGAGAAAATAAACTATTCTTTTCAGTTCACGCTTGAATGAAACTTTTCTATTTCCATCTTCAGTGAAATATTTTGAAATAATCAGTTCATGCAGGTTATCAAAAAACTTTTCAGCATGTTTATCTGTCCATTCAACGTCGTTTACGTAATAGAAGAAACTATCATTAAAATTTTTTGTAGAATGTACCTTATCAAAGTTTTTCAGCCCTAAAATAATTTTTTCAAGAATATTACTGGAAAATATGGCTTTAACATCATCTTCCAGTAGAGGTCTTCCTAAATTCATGGAATAGATCAATTCAAGGAACCGATAAAAATTATAGAATGAAAAATAGTCAATGGAACTGGAAAAAACGTTCCCATTTTCTGGAAGCAGATAATTTGATTTTACATGTGTTAATAAGCGGCTGATATGATCCAGTTCTTTACGTGTACTGCTCGAAATGTCGATAGGTTCTTCCCAATTCTCAAAAATATAAAAAAGCCGGTCACAAACTCCATTATCCTTTAAAAATTGCAGATCTGAGATAATATTATATACACTCTCAGAATCATAACCCGTTCCAAGACTCCACAAGTCTCCCTTTAATGCCATATTTTCACTCCAAGTCTTTTTTAATAACATACAAGCCCATGAATGATTATTTACAAACAAAGCCAAAATTCTGACCTTAATATTAATTTATAATGTTCATTGGAGTTTTACTGATTTTAAAATGAGCTTAAAATAGCATTGAGATTCTATCTCAAGTCAATTACTGATGTTATTAATTACTAATGTTCTTCATTATTAATTATTAATCATTTAGTATATAAATCTAATTATATTTAATAAAAATCAGTATTAATGTAAATTAGGAAATAGTATATGTAAATATTAACTTAAAATGAAGAATTAAATTTAATATGTATATAATTTGAAAAATAAAATAAATAATTGCATTATTTTCCTTTATATATTCCCATTGATGAAATTTTCAGTACATTTATCTTTAATTGTTTTTAAATTCTTAATATGGGCGTCTCGATGAGCTGCATTAAGGAAGTTAAGTTTCTCGCATCTTTTGAATTCATTACATTCATAGCATCCCATAATATTTTTTTCCGAATCATTTCCTAATTCGCAAAATAGAGGACCTTTTCCATCTCTGCATTCACAACAAGGCCTTCCAGAGTTTTTAATAATTCTGCAAACCCATAATAGCTTTTAAGTATCTTAAAAAAGGGAATTTGAGCGTAATGGTCTGTATTCTGTTAAAAATCCGTATTTTTAAGATTTTTATGAAGTTCTCCAAGTTGCTGTTTTTCCATCATAGCCGAAAAAACCTCCATAGTAAAGACTACAATACATAATTCTCCGTTTCTCCTTTTAATCACTGAAATAGTTTTTTAAAATGAGAGATATGAAAATATTGATTGAAATAAAAGAATTGTATTTTAGATAATAAAAAGTGAAAATAGATATGCCCTGACCGGGACTTGAACCCGGGTAATAGGATCCGCAATCCTACGTGATATCCGCTACACTACCAGGGCAAATAGAATTTTTTTTATTTATAGTTTAATGAGCTTAAAAAAATTTTGTTGGCAGTGTTCTTTATATGAATATTTAAAAATCCTATTGATTAATTATATTTTTTCCTATTTAAATTTTAATATTGGCTTGAAGACTAAATTATTTGATTAAATAAGGGGAATTTTTATAAAATAAACAATTTGAATGGCTGTTGAAACCAGTCCAAGCAAAACTCCTGATATTACTTGAAAATAGGTATGTCTTCCTAAATATACTCTGCTCCACATCACTAATGGGATTATTAAGCCGAATACAGAACCAATAGGGCCAAAAACATATATTAACGCAGCTATAGGGCCTGCAACTCCCATTGCATGTATACTGATTTTCCAGTGGAGATTTATAAAAAAGACCAGCAGTGTGTTGGAAAAATAACAGAACATCAATACTGTGGTTATTAAAGGAGCATTGATTAAATATAATGCTATTACCCCTACAAGATATGAAAAAATTACCATTACCAGGGGAAAATTTCTTTCTTCCCTTACAGGTATATCAATGGCTATTTTTTTCCCATTACTCTTTTTACTCTCAATCCAGTATAATACAAGTAAAATTGGTAGAATTCCAGCAAAAATGACACATAAAAGAGTCACTATTACAAAATCATTGAAACTAAGTAGATAATAGTTAATTATTGCAAATGCAGGTATGGAAATAACAGGGGCATATGCAGCGGCAGAAACAAATTCTGCAAGGCTTTTTTTAAAACTATCTGAAATTATTAAGTTTCGGACCATGTAATTACCTTATTTTTTCTAAGATTAAGAATAAGATTCTATTTATGGAGTAATTGGTATATAAACGTTGATTCTATTATATGTCTGATGTATTAATTTATGACCATAAATTATTCATACATTGATTTCATGTCTAAATCAATAAAAAACCATCAGGAATAATGCTGGTCGCAAGCATCACCATGTTGATTTCTTGATGTTCAATCCAACTAGTAGATTTCCTATTTTTATCCTCTATCCAGAATTCTTCAATTTGTTTTCCCAATGGCATGTAATTCATAAGTGATTCAACACCCTGTGAAGTTCTCTGGTTGAATAAATCTGGACTTTCATTAACCCATCCATGTAGCTTTTCAACGCCTTTTAAACCAATAGACATTCCTAATTCCCGAAAAGCAAGCCTATAATCGTTTGGAAGCTCAAAAGGATTGTTTTTTGTAAAAAAATCTATGCCCAGGATTGCTGAATCCACAACAGTTTCCAGAAGATCACCATACCTGAATTCGCCCCTTATCATTAACTGGGCAATTCTTGAAGCATCTGAAAGGAGGCCTCCAATACTCAGAGGATCATTTGTGGCTAATGACTGCCCTGATAAGATCATGGTCATGTCAGTGATTTCCCTGCTAAGCCTTGGCAGTGAAGATTTTCCCAAATCTCTGGATGTTTCCTGCAACTCACTATACGTTACTAAACCATCCAGAGGGTCATGTTGGCCCATGGAACGAACGAGAGGATATGTAAGGTCAATACTCATTTTCCAGTACATTCTTTTTCTTCCTTCTTCAGTATATACAAATCCTGCATGGGCTGCCTCTGCAAGTTCCACTGCCCAATCATTATAAGTAGAATCGCCTGTAACTCGACTCGCACGATTGAGTGCATGCATCCATTTAGTTAAATAATGATAATACTGTCCATCCCGTTCCCATTCCAAGCGCTCATCAAATGGTTCATAGGGTTTGCGCTCATTTAATTCTTTCCCTATTCTCAATCCTCCTCTGGTAGGATGTAATGCACCTTCCTGATTTTCAAGGCCGCTAATCCAACCAGTTCGAGGATCATCATCACGATGCTGGCCAAGGAAGTGATGGACCTGGCCAATTAGACGTAATGCGAGATCCATATATGTTTTATCATTGGTTTGTTTAAAAAGTTCAAGATGATTACATACTGCAAATGCATCGGTCCATAAATATCGTTTTGGACTATGATTTACCGGTTCAAGCCCAGTTATACTTGCAAATTTAGACATAATTTCTTTTGCAAGCTCCAAATTTGAATCAAGGTTCATATTTTCACCACAATTACATTTTAATATGTATTACTTATGTCAATTTATAATTTACTGGTTTAAACATTCTACTTGATATAAAAACTCTAAAATTAAATATAAGGCAATAACAAGTGTAATTTGGAAGAATATAACTAATATATAATGGAAGTAAAAAAATATTACAGCTCTAGGAAGGAATATTAATATTTAAGACATAACTAGTCCCAGATGTATAATTTGAAGGTATAATTACCATAGTTTCTGATCCCCACGGCAATATTACATGCATCTTCCATATCTGCATTAGATGCAATAATGGCGCCGTTCAGCTGGCTTATTTCTGTTAAAGTATACTTTGAATTTACAAGAGTTTTATTCAGATAAGAACCAGCAACATTACCTGATAAAGCAACTGCTTCTGCGCTATTATTATTTCTTTTAAGGATATCAGTAATGTTTTGAAGGACTGTAAATTCACAGCCTCTTGACTTATAGCTGGCCATTGTTTCCAGGGCATCCTGGGCGTTATGTTCAATCCTTATATGGTCTGATAAAATTATATGTGCTCCGCCAAAGTTTGTTACTGCTGCAAGGAGAATAAATAGAGGTATTAAAGCCAGTGCTGCATCAATACTGAATATTATTCCTCTGCTGTCCATATTATTATATATGGGTTAAGTATTATTTAAGTGTTTTCTATTCCGACGGTCCATGGGCTCATTTTTGATTGATAGCCCTCACTACTTTATCTTTTTTATTAATGGCATTTAGGGCCGCTTCTTCTACTTTCTGGCGCATTAAATCGAAGTCTTCAGGGGTAGTGTCTCCAACGATCTTTTTTATTTTGGTGTAGGCAGCTTCTCTAAACAGAGGTTTAATCTCCTCTTCAGTACCATTTCGTATAAGTTTGGCTTTTCCACTTCCATCAACATGGCCAATTTCTGATATGGCTACATTAACACGAGATATTGCTTTTTTAACTTCTTCTGCAATATCCTCGGGAGCTATTATCATCAAAGAATCCACAGATACTCCCAGGGGGTCAATATCTAATTCTTCAAGCATCCTGAGCACTTTTGGATTTATCAGTTCCCTTATTTTATCATAGGAAAAGGTTAATCCAAGCCCTGTTGTATTGGAAATTTCATGAGCATCTCCCCGGAGCCCACCATTTGTAACATCAGTCATGGCATGTACTTCTGGAAGTAACCCTGCATCAAAAATAGCTTCAGAGGCTTTTATAAATTTAATATCCATTGTTTCTTTTACAACGTCAAACATTCCATGATATATGGCAGTTGTAGTTATAGTTCCTCCTCCAGAACCCTCAGTTAATAAAATAACATCCCCAACTTCAGCTCTTTTTCTTGCAGTTGGTGGATATTCAGATATACCAATTGCACCCACTGCACTTACCAATCTATCGCCTAAAACCATATCTCCACCAACTCGGAGAGTACTACCGGCTACAAGGGGTACATTTACAAGTTCAGAAACAGCACAAACCCCTGCAGTAAAATCAAAAAGTTTTCCAACATCTCCATCATCAGCTAGATGTAAATCACTTATGACAGCAACAGGGTCTGCCCCCATAACACACACATCTCTAAGCGCGGCCCTTGCGACATGAAATCCTCCTAAAAACGGATATTCGCTTAAACGGGAATGTATACCGTCAACAGCAGTTGTTACATAGATATCATTTGATGCAACGCTTTTTTTGACTACTCCTCCATCATCCTGAGCTTCTGGAGTAATGAATGCATTGGTGTGTGTGCTGGAAACTATATCAGCAATTTTTCTATGAACAAAAAAATCCCCTGCTCCTCTGGAACCAACACCAATCTGCCCCATGGCTACATCAGCCTTTGGATAATTGATTAATTCTCTTAAAAAGCCATCAGGATGAGATTCGATTTCCAGGGTATGTTTTACCTCTTCAATTACAGCAGAAGCCATCTTGGAAGCTTGTTCTGGGTCAATTTCTTTGAATTCAAGTATTTTATTTTTTAAACTGTTTAAAACAATTTTTTCATCGTCTTGTTTTAATGCATGTCTTACGAAGCCTTCTATGTCCATTGGTTCACCTTTCAACAAAGTTTTAAAGTCAATTATTAGTTAAAACATAAATTTTCTTATTTCAAAGTTTCATCTGGCTATTCGGGTGGAATACATAAATGAATTTATATTTCTTTAACGAAGTTTTTTAGAATATTCAAACCCACTTCGCCACTTTTTTCTGGATGAAATTGGGTGGCAAATACATTATCCTTGCAAATAGCAGCTGTAACATCAATTCCGTAATCAGTAGTTGCAGCTATTATGCTTTCATCCTCTGGCTTGACATAATAAGAATGAACAAAATATACGTAATCATTACCAGTTTCTTTGAATATTGGACACTTATTTACAATTTTTAAATTATTCCAGCCCATATGGGGTATTTTGAGACCTTCAGGAAGACGTAAAACTTCTCCTTTAAACACATCAAGTCCTTTAATTCCTTCATCTTCCTGACTTTTAGTAAATAAGAGTTGTAACCCAAGACAGACTCCTAAAAATGGTTTTCCACTATTTATATAGTCATGAATTAGATCTTTATAATCTTCGAGGTGTTTCATAGCCCTTCCAAATGCTCCGACTCCAGGCAGGATAAGTGCATCGGCTTTTTCTATTTTATAGGGATCTCTGGTTATTGTTGCATCTACTCCGACTTTTAAAAAGCCGTTTCTAATACTTTTAAGATTTCCTGTCCCATAATCCATTATTGATATCATTTTCCTGAATAAAATAAAATTAAGCTGTTTTAGATTTATCCTTAGCAGCTCTTGTATATATGTCATTCAAACGTTTTGTATCGTCCAGGTGAGGTGTTGATACCTCATGAAGGATGGTATTTTCCATTGCAACAATTGAATGAGGTACTTCTGGTTCGATTCGAACGGTGTCATTTTTTGCAAAGTATTCTTTTCTATCTTCAAATTGAATGTAACCTTTACCGTTCAATATGTACATTGTTTCATCTTTTTCTTCATGAAGATGGAAGGAAGTGTGGAAACCTTCTCTTAAGAATAATTCTTTGGTCATGTATTGATCTGTGTAAATCAGGACTTTTTCATATCCCCATGGCTTATCTGTTCTGTTTTTATATTCTTTTCTTATTTCCTCAAGCTCTTTAGAAGTATCTATGGCCATCCAGAAAAGTCCATCTTCTTTATAATAACCAAGCTGATTTTCATTGGCTAACATTGGAAAAACAGTCTTTTCAATGTCTCCAACTTCAAAATCGCCAAAGTTAATCGCACCGTTTGAAAAATAAACTCCTCCATTTATGTAATAGTCAAGAAGAGGCTTTTCCTTAAATGAAACTAATTTATCTCCGCTTATTTCAACTATTCCATAGGGAGACATCATTTTAGTTATAAAGATTGAAAAGGGATAATCGGACCTTTCGCCCTGGCTGATCATTTTTTTAATGTTTAAATCAGCCACAACATCACCATTCCTTATAACACACTGTTCATTATCTCTAATCTGATCCATACCTAATTTTATAGCGTTTAATGTTCCAAGAGGTTCGTCTTCTATGACATATTCAATCTTCATGCCGTTATAATCATTCCCATATCTTTCCTCTATTTTATCGCTTAAAAAACCGGTTAAAAGGAGTACACGGTTAACACCAGAATTTTTAAAATCAAATATCTGTTTATCGAGAATAGTATAATTATTCTGATCTTCTAAAATTGAGTAATTATCTTTAATTTCAATAAGAGGTTTAGGAATATTATCGGTAAGAGGTCTTAGCCGTTTTCCAAAGCCCCCACAAAGTATCATTCCTGCGGTCATGCTCATTTTATCACCTTGATATTGTAGTTACATTATGTTTCTTATCCGATATTAAATATTATAATTTTATTTTATTAATTAAATTAATCTATAATTTCCCTTAAAAAATGGCCAAAATCAGATGCAACAATTTCATCTGTCCCAAGGGTTTTAGCATGTGCATCTAATTCTGTTACAACGTACTTATAACCTATCTCTTTTAACGGTTCTACAAGTCTTGGACCGTCTGTTATGGCTAAAGCATCCATTTTTAAAGTTTCTATAGGTACAGCGTGAGGTACTCCTGCAACAATTAAAAAGTCAATATTTTTATCTTTCAAAAATCCCTCAAAATTCTCTGAATTTTGGGGCAACAAATCGCAGATTTGCGTGCTTCGATTTTCGACGGCCCCTAGAATCTCAGCCGCTCTTTCTCCTGTTACTGGATATTCGTCAAGACCTCCAGTTATCAGGTCAATTTTAACCCCATCTTTTTCAAGTTCTTTTTGAATATTTCTGGCATGCTGCCTTATTCTGGGAAGTCCAATGTTTTCATCAAGATTGGCAATTATTAATGGTTTATTTTTGGGATTTATTCTGTTAAAAGGAATTTTTAAGATGTCAGCAAACAGATAAGCGGTTTCCTTCTTTGCATTTAATACAATAGCGATTTTTTCATTATTTTTAATCTTTTTAATAAGCATTTTTGCTATTTCTATCTTATTATCTCCGTATGAAGGGGCTATATATTCTCCTTTAGCCATTCCTCTTGTTTTTTCGATTTTAGTTGCTAATTTAAGCATTTTAGATTGCCTTTCTGTTTCTTCATATGTTATAATTCCTTCTTTACTTGCAGCTTCCAAAACAGCAATAGCTCCTTCTGTATTATCTCCCTCGCTTAAACCACCATGGGATTCAACTGCAAGCACTTTTGCATCTATATTTGCGTTTTGAACGGCTTCTTTAAGGTCTTCACCAATTATCATACTTGCACATGTCCCAACAATCCCTACAAGTTCTGGCTGGAACATTGAATTTACTTTCTGGAGTGTTTCCTCTAATTTAGCCGCAGCTCCGAAAATAAAATCATTTTCAGACATTGCAGTAGTTACAACTCTCACTCCGTCATTTTCAAGTAGCCTCCCTGTTCTAAAACAACAGCCATGAGGGCCGTGGAGTATAATAACATCAGCATTAAGGTCCCTCAATGTATAAAGCGATGCAGCAATTGGACTTGGTCTTGGATGCAAATTTTTCACCTCTTAACTGTGGATTTCTGATAGTAATTGTTTTAATAATTTTGATATATGGATAATCAATTTCGTTACATAGGGATTGATCGATTTTTTATTTATACTAAACTGAAAAATAAAAACATTTAAGACCATTGTGGAAATTAAAATACTATTTAAATAATTAACATAATTCATCTAAAAGCTTCATTTCGAAATTGAATAGTTACAGGGTATACAATGAGTAAAAAAGATTATATATTAATACTTTTAATTGTCATAATCGCTTCAGTTGGATTACTGGCACCTTATGGGGCATTAAACAAAAATAATGAGCAAATTATGCAATTTAAATCATTAAATCCTCCAGAAATTAAAATATTAGGCGAAAATGACTTAGGAACAGTTATTAAAAGCGGACCTTACGGAAATCCGGATTCACAATCTAAAATTGCCATAATAGTGGGAGTACATCCTCTGGAGGTAAATTCTCATAGAGCTATGACAGCATCGCTTTATAGTCTTTCCAAATCACTTAATTGCTCTTATTATATTTACAGCATTCATGTTTCTAAAGATAGATATTCCTACAATTATGGGCGTATGAATGGACAATTACTGGCTAAATATGCAGTATCTGACATTAAAAAGAGTAATTTTGATTTGGTTGTGGATGTACATTCAAATAGAGGACATTATAAGCAAAAAAGGTTTATATGCGTGCCAATAAAGGATAATAAGTCTAAATTAATGGCATTAAGTATTGAAAATAAAATTTCATGGCTTGTTTATTATGTTCCACCTAAAGATAAAGGCCCTTCAAGTCCAAACTTCGTTACGGTCCCTTTAATACAATCTGGAACGCCAGCAGTGGTTTATGAAACATATGCTTATGAATCTTATGATTTAACCGTAAAACATGCTTCAGAAATTATTTCAGCTATTGATAAATTAAATTTGAAAAAATGATAATCAGAAATATAATACAGGGAAATTTCATAGATAGACCAAATAGGTTCACTGTTAAATTCAGATATGTTCATGGGTTAGAAATTGCCCATTTAAGGGATCCGGGAAGACTTAAAGAGCTTTTAACGCATGATGCAGAATTACTTTTAAGACCAGCCTTAAACACTGCCAATAGAAAGACTAAATTTGATGTTATAGGAGTTTTTAAAGATGATCACTGGGTTCTTATCAATTCCGGATTTCACAGCGATATAGCTGCTGATTTGATAGATTCTCAGTTGATAAAAGAGTTTAAAGGATATTTTATAGATAAAAGGGAATATACCTATGGTAAAAGCCGAATAGACTTTCTTTTAACCAATAACGATGAAAATAAGATGCTTGTTGAAGTTAAAGGATGTACTCTTGTTGAAGAGGGATTGGCTAAATTTCCAGATGCACCAACTTCAAGGGGTAAAAGGCACGTTGAAGAGCTTATAACTGCCAAAAAAGAAGGTTTAGAGGCGGCTGTTCTTTTTCTAATTTTTTGTGAAGATGCGACGTGTTTTTCTCCCAATTTTGATATGGATCCGAATTTTTCAATTGCTTTAAAGAATGCTCATAAAAAAGGAGTTAATATAATTGCATATTC